>NZ_CP133265.1:2090000-2257500 GCF_030915505.1 Neobacillus sp. OS1-2 | reverse complement strand
GGTACCGTCAAGGTACCGGCAGTTACTCCGATACTTGTTCTTCCCTAACAACAGAGCTTTACGACCCGAAGGCCTTCATCGCTCACGCGGCGTTGCTCCATCAGACTTTCGTCCATTGTGGAAGATTCCCTACTGCTGCCTCCCGTAGGAGTCTGGGCCGTGTCTCAGTCCCAGTGTGGCCGATCACCCTCTCAGGTCGGCTACGCATCGTCGCCTTGGTGAGCCGTTACCTCACCAACTAGCTAATGCGCCGCGGGCCCATCTGTAAGTGACAGCCGAAACCGTCTTTCAGCATTCCCTCATGAGAGGGAATGGATTATCCGGTATTAGCACCGGTTTCCCGGTGTTATCCCAGTCTTACAGGCAGGTTGCCCACGTGTTACTCACCCGTCCGCCGCTCACCTTAGGGAGCAAGCTCCCAAAGATTCGCTCGACTTGCATGTATTAGGCACGCCGCCAGCGTTCGTCCTGAGCCAGGATCAAACTCTCCAAGAAAGTTGATTAGCTCATTTGTTACGTTGGCATAGTTTCATCTATATTGAAACTAAAAAATATTGTTTGTTGACGTTTTTGTTTGTTTAGTTTTCAAAGAGCAATAAAAGGTATTTTGGAGCGGGTGATGAGAATCGAACTCACAACATCAGCTTGGAAGGCTGAGGTTTTACCACTAAACTACACCCGCGTATTTATTTTTAAAATGGTCGGGAAGACAGGATTCGAACCTGCGACCCCTTGGTCCCAAACCAAGTGCTCTACCAAGCTGAGCTACTTCCCGAAAAAGTAATGGCGCGCCCGGAAGAAGTCGAATCCACAACCTTCTGATCCGTAGTCAGACGCTCTATCCAATTGAGCTACGGGCGCATTATTTAAAATCAACTTTTAAAGTATATCATACTCAGGTTTGGTTTGTCAACAGGTTTTTTTGGTGCGGCCGAGAGGACTTGAACCTCCACGGGGTTGCCCCCACTAGGCCCTCAACCTAGCGCGTCTGCCATTCCGCCACGACCGCAAGTGAATTAGCGACAAAAATTATCATAACACATTAACCAGCGTAATTCAAGTGGTAATGTTTGGTGCGGGTGAAGGGAGTCGAACCCCCACGCCTTGCGGCGCCAGATCCTAAGTCTGGTGCGTCTGCCAATTCCGCCACACCCGCATATTTTTTTATAAAAGTGGCTGGGCTAGCTGGATTTGAACCAACGCATGTCGCAGTCAAAGTGCGATGCCTTACCGCTTGGCTATAGCCCAATGATAGTAATAAGAATAAGAAACAGGAAATGAATCAAAGTCACTTCCCGCTCCAGATGACCCCTACGGGACTCGAACCCGTGTTACCTCCGTGAAAGGGAGGTGTCTTAACCGCTTGACCAAGGGGCCGAAATTGCAGAAAACATATGGCGGAGAAGGAGGGATTTGAACCCTCGCGCCGGTCACCCGACCTACACCCTTAGCAGGGGCGCCTCTTCAGCCTCTTGAGTACTTCCCCATATGGCTCCGCAGGTAGGACTCGAACCTACGACCGATCGGTTAACAGCCGATAGCTCTACCACTGAGCTACTGCGGAATAATGATTTCAATAAGGCGTTTGCCCTATCGACTCTTACCATTATAATGACGAAACAATAGAAAGTCAACATGATTTTCGGATAAAAATCTCTTCCATATTCTTACGTTATTCAAGGATTATTTCTTTCAGCTTCGTCAATTTCCCTCGACATTTCCCACACACATACCTACTTGTATCAATGGTTCTTTTTCTCTTATATGAGAGCTTACAGTTCGTACACTCATAAATGAGTATCTTTTTAGCCGTGCGTTTCGCCTGCCGCTCTGGTAGCGGTGTGCAAAATCTTGGTGCTCCTACCTTTTTCAATAACATCTTGAATGCTTGATCTCGATGCTGATGACCTTTTCCTTCTATGTGAAGGTGATAATGACATAGTTCATGCTTGATGATGCCTACTAATTCTCTTTCACCAAGCTGCTCCAGGTACTTCTTATTGATTTCAATATTATGTGTACCGAGTAGGTATCTTCCACCCGTTGACCTTAATCTTGGATTGAACGACGCTTGATGTTTGAATGGTTTGTCAAACGAATCAATTGATATCTTCTCAACCAACAATTGAAGTGCTTTTTGTTCCATTTTCAAGATCTCCCGCCTTCCGCATGAACGTTGACAACCCATTATAGCATATATTGTATATACCTTTAGATTGATGAACTTTTCGGGAGGTTTTATTTATGCCAACTTGGTTGCAAAACCAAATGAAAAGGGCTTTTTATGAGAAGGATCGCTATCAGATTAAGCTGTTAAATCAGTGCTGGTTTTTTTACAGAAAAAAACACTGCTCTTAGAGGCAGTGTTTCTTATTTATGAGATGCTCCGAGTCTGAAGGATCCCTCACTCTATGCCGGCGGCAGCATGGTTAAGGCAACGCGGCCCTTTTTCATATCGACAGAGTCCACCCAAACAGTAACGACATCTCCTACAGAGACGATGTCTAGCGGATGTTTCACAAATCGATTGCTTAGTTTTGAAATATGCACAAGCCCATCCTGCTTCACACCAATATCGACAAACGCTCCAAAGTCAACGACATTTCGAACCGTTCCTTGCAGTTCCATTCCTGCTTTAAGGTCCTCAAGTTTTAGAACATCCTTTTTCAGTAGCGGACGAGGCAAATCATCACGCGGATCTCGTTCCGGTCTTACCAAGGCATCTATGATATCCCTTAGGGTAAGTACGCCGATTGAAAGTTCTTCAGAAACTAGTTGTAAATCAAGACCGTTAAGTGCGGTCTTAAGCTCTTCCGTCCCTAGGTCATTAGCGGTAAAACCAAGGCTACCCAACAGCTTTTTTACTTCATCATAGTTCTCCGGATGAATTCCCGTCCGATCAAGCGGCTGTTTACCATCCAGTACACGTAAAAAGCCGATTGCTTGTTCATAAGTCTTCGCACCGAGACGAGGGACCTTTTTCAATTGAACGCGGCTTGTAAATTTTCCTTCCTCCTCACGCTTTTTCACAATATTGTTTGCAGCTGTTTTGTTTAATCCTGCTACATACTGTAAAAGCGAGGATGAAGCGGTATTGACATTGACACCAACCCGGTTAACAGCGGTCTCGACGACAAAATGCAAGGATTCAGATAAGCGTTTTTGCGTCACGTCATGCTGGTATTGGCCGACACCCACTGATTTAGGATCTATTTTTACCAATTCAGCTAGTGGGTCTTGCAAGCGGCGTGCGATAGAGACGGCACTTCTTTCTTCTACTTGAAAAGTAGGAAACTCTTCTCTAGCAAGGTCTGAAGCGGAATAGACACTGGCACCTGCCTCATTAACGATTAAATAGAAGATTTCTTCTTCCATTTCTTTTAATATATCGGCAACAAACTGTTCCGTCTCCCGCGATGCCGTACCATTTCCGATGGCCGCCATTTCCACCTTATACTCGCGTAAAATCTGTATAAACTTTTCACGCGCTTCCTTTCTTTTCGAGACCGGTGGATGCGGGTAAATCACATCGATTTTTAGGACTTTCCCCGTTTCATCTACTACTGCTAATTTACAACCGGTACGATAGGCAGGGTCAACACCGATGACCACTTTTCCTTTTAGAGGCGGCTGCAATAATAGATTACGGAGATTTTCCGAGAATATATGAATGGCTTGTTCTTCGCCCTTTTCCGTTAACTCACTGCGGATTTCTCGTTCAATTGATGGCTGGATCAAACGTTTATAGCTATCTTCCATGGCCTCCAAGACAATCGGAGCAGCCGGGGAATGCTGATTACGAATCCATTTTCTCGATAAATAGGACAAAATAAGATCGCTATTCATTTTAATAGAAACCCGTAATATGTCTTCTTTTTCACCACGATTTAAAGCTAACGTTCGGTGCGGGACAATTTTGCTAACCGGTTCCTCATACTCATAGTACATTTCATAAACTTTTTTCTCGTCCTTCTCCGCATCTTTTACACTTGAAGCGACATGACCTGATTTCAATGTTTCTTTGCGGATCCACTTACGGCTTTCCGCATCATCAGAAACCCATTCAGCGATGATGTCCTTTGCGCCGGCAATGGCATCTTCAACCGCAAGTACCTCCTCTGTTAAAAATTGCTTCGCTTTTTCATCCATACTGTCTTTCGGAAATGTCATCAACCACTCAGCAAGTGGTTCCAAGCCTTTTTCCTTGGCAACAGTCGCTTTCGTCCGCCTTTTTTGTTTATAAGGACGGTATAAATCTTCCACCTCTTGAAGTTTTTCCGCCTTCGTTATACTTTGGCTAAGTTCTTCCGTTAATTTGCCCTGTTCGGCAATAATGCGAAGAACCTCTTCCTTTCTTTGCTCTAGGTTCTGTATGTACTGTGAGCGTTCCATAATGGTACGGATTTGCACTTCATCGAGGGCACCAGTCATTTCCTTTCGGTAGCGGGCAATAAACGGAACGGTATTACCTTCACCTAATAACGAAATAACACTTTTCACTTGTTTATAAGGGATCGCTAGTTCAGCGGCTATTTTTCCTAACATTTGTTCATCTTTTACAGCTGTATCGATCACTAAATTTCCTCCATTCACTTTTCCTATATTGTACCAAAATCGTATGGGTGTTTCATTAAACATGCCAGTCCATGCGCGTTTCAATGCAAAAATAAAAGCAAGCTATGTTAGCTTGCTCATTGGCAGAAATATCACGAGGCATGATATGTATGAAAAAACGCTCTTTTTAAAAGAGCGTATTTAAAACTAAAATTCGATGAGTCCTAAGCTTACTTGCAAGGCTTCATCCACTTTCTCCATCATTTCGTCATCGAGATGGGTGATTTTATCGGTTAACCGCTGCTTATCAATTGTACGAATCTGCTCTAGCAGAATGACCGAATCTCGTTCAAATCCGTAGCGCTTCGCATCAATTTCTACATGTGTTGGAAGCTTCGCTTTTTGGATTTGAGCTGTAATCGCTGCAACAATCACTGTGGGACTAAACCGATTCCCGATGTCGTTTTGGATGACAAGTACAGGACGGACGCCGCCTTGTTCAGAACCAACAACTGGGGATAGGTCCGCGAAATATACGTCACCACGCTTGACAATCAAAGGGTTACCCTCCGCTTACAAGACGTTCTACAGTATGTTCTGCCTCATATTCTGCCAGAAATGCTTCTGATGCAATTCTAAGATTGATCTTTGCCATTTCCATGTATCCACGTCTCATCGACTCGCGAATTTGTCTCTTCTTTCGTTCGCGCAAATACATCTTTGTTGCTTGGTAAATAAACTCGCTCCGGTTTACATTTTCTTGCTTAACGAAACCATCTAACTCAGTTAAAAGATGTTGCGGTAACTTCACTAAGATTTCCGTAGTTGCGCCGGATTCAGACACAAACATACACCTCCACCATCACTACACACCATTTTTAGCCAACCAGAAATGCATTCTGTCGCATAAATACAACACCTCATGAACGGCCCTTAAGCACGCTATTCGGCGAGTTTTATCTGTACCATATTTTATAATAACACTAATCGAGCCCAATTCATAGACTAAATATAATTCTACTGTATTATAAGCCAATTAAAGATCCTTTTATGCACAAATTACCGCAATATCATAAATATGTTCGAATTTCCTTATTTACGCCTGTTATTGATGAAGGAGCCCATTTTTTATATCGACAATTTTTCCGTCCTTTTTATACAGGCGTGGAACACGATTTGATATAATACATGGCACCTCATAATTTATCGTTTCAAGTTTTGCAGCGATTTCATTCACTGAGATAAATTGCTCCTCCTGCTTCCCAATTAACGTTACTGGTGTCCCGATAGGCATATACGAAGGAAGACGCACCATACACTGATCCATACAGATCCTGCCGACGATTTTCGAACGGTTTCCACCAACAAGTACTTCCTGGTCTTTCAGTTTGCGGATCCACCCGTCAGCGTAGCCAATTGGAATCGTACCTATCCACTCCCCTTCTTCACATTCGTAGGTTGCCCCGTAACTCACTTTATCTCCCTTTTGCAGCTGTTTTACATGGACAAGCCGGGAATGCAGGGAGAAACTCTCCTTTAACGGAAATGGAATTTCCTTTTCCATCTCAATAGATGGGGTTAATCCATACATCGAGATTCCGAGACGCACCGCATTAAAATAGGCATTAGGAAAGCGGATTGCTGCTGCACTATTACTGGTATGGACATACTTTGGACGTTCTGTTAGACAGCTGACTATTTCCTCAAAGCGAGTAAGCTGCTGTTTAAAATAGGTACTATCTAGTTCATCCGCAGTGGCAAAATGAGTAAAGATTCCTTCTAGAAGAAATCGTTCATCCGCTAAAATGATTTGCTCAACCACGTTTAATTCCTCACTGCTCCGAACACCGAGCCTGCCCATACCCGTATCTACCTTGATATGAAACGATACCCGTTCACCCGTTACTATATATTTTTGCGCTTCTTCAAGCCATTCCTTTTGAAAAACAGTTAGCGTGATCATATATTTTGCAGCCATTCGAATATCTTCAGGACGGGTCGCACCCAGCACGAGAATCGGCGCCGTGATTCCCTTATTTCTTAAGGCGATGGCTTCATCCATAAAGGCGACTGCCAGATACTTCGCCCCTGCCGCAAGTGCTGTTTCCGCTACCTGAATATCCCCGTGGCCGTAGGCATTGGCTTTCACAACTGCCATAATATCGACTTGGCTAGGTAAATGTCTTTTAAAGGAACTGACATTTTCAGTGATCCCATCTAAATCGACCTCAACCCATGTATCTCGATAAAAATATCCTTGCTTTTCCATATTTCTTTCCACTTCCTAAAATAAATTAGAACTGTTTTTATTTTATCACAAAAAATAAAAAACAGGCCCCCAATAGTGAGAGCCTGCAGAATGTGTAAAGATTATTTTACCGCGTCGCCTTGAACCGATTTAGCTACCTCAATCATTTCTTCAGTCGTTAGGTTTTTCGAAGCAATCATGTAATCGACTCCGCCATGTGACCATGACAGGGAATGGTCGGAAACCGCTCCAATCGTGACACCTAAATCAACGATATCACCTTCCACATTGGTTGGGGAAGTGGATGCCACTTTCGCTGTAACCTTTTCTTGGACAAGCGTAAATGATTTTTTACCGTCATAGGTGAGAACTACCCTTTTACCATCCTGGATATTGATTGTCTTTTCCCCGATCAACTTAGTTCCTGTTAGCTTATAGGTCGGATACATGACAGTAAAGGCTTGATCGCCGCCAGTTGCCATCGCCGGTAAATTAAGCTGGGCACGGGTCATGTTCTTCTTCATATCGAAATCATCCTTATCAAAACTTGCATTAAACGTTACCTTCGAAAATTCAACCGTCACAAGGGCATTCCGATCAGGATCCATCACTTTTACCATAGCTGGCGATAAATCACTTTTATTAAGCTTAATTTCTTGGATTGGAAGCATACTATTATTTTGATAACGTGTTTTCGTTTCAAATACATAATGGTCTTTTGTTGAGGTGAACTTAGCCTCTTTATCTGCGACAATATCTTTAATCAATGATTCATATAAATAGGCCTGACTGCTATTTTGCGGCCAATCACTTTGAAAACGGAAGCTCTTATTCAATGCAGGAGTAAGAACGAACACCCCTTGGTTATTTCGTAAAATCATTTGGCTTTGGTCTTTTTCGGCATTTTTCAAATTGACGCGATAGAATGTTGGGTCCTTATGCCAGATTTCTACCTTATACACCTGTGAGTCAGCGCCCATTTTCAACGTCATCGTTGCATTCACCTTATAGCTGGTTAAGTCACCTTGTTTACCCTTTAATTCCTTCACCACATCGTCCTGTGATTTCGAACCACAGGCAGCAAGCATGAAAATGACGACCAGCCCCATTAAGAGGAGCAACCACTTTTTCCTCATCCCTTCAACCCCTTCTTGTCTCATTTCATATGATTATCAAAGAAGAGAAAGGCAGGAATCAGGCTTCAATAACCATAGCTGACCTTGTCTCTCCTATTTCCCTATGAATATATGAGACAACCTGGGTGAATATGCGAAAAAAATATAAGCGGAAGGCGCCCGGAGCTGGACAATTCTCAAAGTTTATTCTACCTCAATGATCACTTGCGCAACTGCATACTCCCTGCTGTGGGAGATTGACAGATGCGCCTTCACCTCTGGCCTTACAATAAGCGGCTTCCCCAGTTGGTCTGTATCTATTTCAATATCTAAAAAGGAAAGCTCTTTCCCAATACCAGTACCCATCGCTTTTGAAAAAGCCTCCTTCGCCGCAAATCTACCTGCTAAAAATTCCACCTTTCTAGTTTCGGATAAGTCCTCAAACTTACTCTTTTCATTACTTGTTAGGATTCGGTCGATGAATTTACTTTGTCTAGCGATAATCTCCCGCACCCGTGAAAGTTCAATAATATCAATCCCAATCCCTTTAATCATCGTTCATCTTCCTTCTATTTAATATATCTTTTGCATAATAGTGTATAAGACAGAGAATCTGTTTATGATGGTATGTGAGGGGAGGTTTTTCATTTTGTTTACAAGAACAGAAAGCTTTCGTGAATTTATTCGTTTTTATCCGCTGGTTTCTATTATTGTTGCCATTCACATCCTATTATATCTTTTAACCATTTTACCAATATTCCCAAACCAATGGTTCATTCAAACTTTTTCCGGTGTTAACCTTTATATTACGGAAGGAGAAGTTTGGCGGTTAATTACACCAACATTTATGCACAGCGGCTTTGCCCACATGTTGTTTAATAGCTTTTCGCTGGTTTTATTCGGACCGGCGCTCGAGCGGATACTTGGTAGCGGCAGATTCTTATTCGTCTACCTTCTCTCCGGACTCATCGCGAACGTCGCTACACTTCTACTTGAACCATTAACCTATACCCATGTTGGTTCAAGCGGTGCTATCTTCGGGCTTTTCGGTTACTATCTTGCGATTATTATCTTTCAAAAACATATGCTTTCAAAGCAAAACTCGCAAATTATCCTCATACTTTGTGTCGTCAGCTTGATTATGACCTTTTTACAGCCAAATATAAATATTACCGCTCACCTCTTCGGGTTAATTGGCGGCTTTTTACTTGGTGCCATTCCTAACTATAATAAAAAGAACCTTTCGGACTCCATAAGAAGCACAGCAAACTGGGCCAGCACCAACAGAAAGAGAGCTGCAGCGCAATCCCCGGTAAAAATACTAATTTGGGCTGCTATCATCATCATTGCAATCGTTGGCCTTTTAGCGCAAAAATAACGACAGCCGATTCCTAGTAATCGGCTGTCGGTTTAACACAAAAAAGAGCACGGAGATTATCCATGCTCATCATTTTATGATTGGTGGTTATAGCTTCTTGGTTTTGTTGATTTTCCACCAGTTCTTTTTTCACCGCTTCTTGGCTTCACAGGTGCCTTTTTACGATTGCGGTCGCCGCCTCCGCCGTATGATCCACGAGAATCATCTCTTCTGCGACGGTCACGGTCTTGCGGTTTTCTATCTCTTTTTTGTGGAAGCTGTTCTTCAGTTAATTTAATCGGAGTTGTATCCGGTTCTTTTGTTAACATTTTAAGAACTGCTGCAATTACTGTTGAAGCATCATTTTCTTCAAGTAATTCTTGAGCTGCCGCTTTATAATAATGTAAATTGTTTGATTCGATCGTTTGGACGATTTTCTCAACAACCGCTTTTTGTTGGCCTTCTAATGCTTCATCAAGCGTTGGAGCCTTCATTTTTTCCATCTTACGTTTCGTTGTTCTTTCAACGACTGCAAGATATGATTTTTCCCGCGGTGTAATGAAAGTTAAGGCAATACCCTTTTTACCAGCACGGCCCGTACGTCCGATTCGGTGTACATAACTTTCCGGATCTTGTGGGATGTCGAAGTTATATACATGGGTAACTCCAGAAATATCTAGGCCCCTCGCTGCAACGTCTGTTGCTACAAGGACATCGATAGTACCTTCTTTAAATTTACGAAGAACAGAATATACGTTTTGCCTGGCTTAAATCACCATGAATACCTTCTGCTGTATATCCTCTTAACGTTAATGCTTCCGATAATTCATCAACACGGCGCTTCGTACGACCAAACACAATCGCTAATTCCGGTGATTGGATATCCAAGAGTCTTGTTAAAACGTCAAATTTATTTCTTTCTTGCACTTCAAGGTAATATTGTTCGATGGAAGGCATCGTCAATTCTTTCGTTTTTACACGAACAATTTGCGGATCCTTCATGAACTTTTCTGCCATTCTTTGAATTGGACCAGGCATTGTTGCTGAGAAGAGCAACGTTTGGCGATCATCAGGTGTTGCCGCAAGAATGGATTCAATGTCTTCAATGAAGCCCATGTTTAACATTTCATCCGCTTCATCGAGGATGACTGTGTTAACTGTATCAAGGCGCATGGTCTTTCTGTTAATATGATCCAATACCCGTCCAGGAGTCCCCACAATGATATGTGGTGCCTTCTTTAATGAACGGATCTGGCGGCTGATGTCTTGTCCGCCATAGATTGGCAATACGCGAACTCTTTTGCCTGAACCAAGTTTATAAAGTTCTTCCGATACCTGGATGGCAAGTTCTCGAGTTGGTGCAATAATGATCCCTTGGATCGCATCCGCACTAACATCTACTTTTTCAACCAACGGAATTCCAAATGCAGCTGTTTTTCCTGTTCCTGTTTGAGCTTGACCGATCAAATCAATATTTTTTAAGCCCAATGGAATAGTTTCTGCCTGGATTGGTGTTGCTTCCTCAAAACCCATTTTGAGGACAGCTTTTAAAGTGGCCTGACTCAGACCTAGTTCTTCAAACTTTGTCAATGTTTTCATTCTCCTTCATCTTTTTGAAAATGGTTTGCCTACCTACGTGCTTATATTCATACGCATCAAGTGCAGTAATAGGTGTACTATATTTCACCCTAAAATCGAACATGGTGATGATTCCAAATCCCATCATGGAAAGGAACCTGGTTATGAGTGATACACCAACTTATAAAGGCGGTGTGAGCAGAGCTTAGAATTATCCATATTACGAAAGGAAATTCGGAAATTACAATTAATAACTCATTTTGGCGGCGCTCCGCCCTATTCAAAATAAAAAGAACATTCTCCAAAGGAGTATGCCCTTTTAAATCGTCCTTTAGACACGTTGATGACTATCATACCACTTTTATTAGTCCTTTGCAATAAAGACAGTAAATTGGCTTACCGCTTTAGCAGAAGTCTGTTACTTGAGAAATAGGGCAGTCTGTTCCTCACAGTGGCAAATATGCGGTTTCAAATCCCTCCGAAGGGGTTTCTGTTAGTTTTCTTTTAAAACAGTGAAATCATTCATTCCCTTGAAGAAATTTAAAAATCATTTCATCCTCTACTTTTGTAAAGACGAAACGACTTCCTCTAGCCTCATTCCGCGGGAGGCCTTCACAAGGATTAGTGTATTAGTATCCACGAACGTTTTTAACTTCTGAATAAGTTCCGTCTTATCAGTAAAAGCAAATACGTTTTGTTCCCCCAAGGTCTGTCTTGCACCCCTGGCAATCTCCCTGCCAAGCACACCGAAAGTAAAGAGATAATCAATCTTATCGGCTTGTAACCCTGATCCAATTTGCAGATGATATTGCTCCTCCTGTGGTCCAAGCTCTAACATATCACCAAGGACTAGGATTTTCCGCTCATACCCTTGGAGATTTGACACCAATTCGATTGCAGCCATCATCGAGGTTGGACTGGCATTATAGGCATCGTTAATAATCTTTTCCCCATTCTGCCCTTCTACCAGCTCCATCCGCATATTAGTCAGCTTAATACTGGCCAAGCCCGCATTCATTTTTTCAAAGGGAATGGAAAAATGATTGGCAATTAACATCGATGCCAGCGCGTTTAATATATTATGTGTGCCGAGAACAGGAAGGTCGAAAACTACGTCCGAAACGGCATTTATTTTAAAGGAATTTCCTTGCTCTATTTGGGTAATTTCTGTTGGATATAGATCATTGGATTCGTTTCTGCCAAAGGTCTGAACAGTTACATTCCCTTTATAGCGGTGGATTCGTTCCATCAGAAGCGGTTCATCGCCATGGAGGACAGCTAGTCCGCCATCACGAAGGCCTTGAAGAATCTCTAGCTTTGCTTCCGCAATTCCTTCTCTCGAACCAAGGTCAAGAAGATGTGACTCCCCAATATTGGTAATAATAACAGCATCAGGACAGGCAAGTTTTGTCAAGAACTCAATTTCTCCCCGGCCGCTCATCCCCATCTCAAGGACAGCGATATCAGTGTCTTCCTTTAGGCCTAAAACGGTTAAAGGCATGCCGATGTGGTTATTGAAATTTCCCTCCGTCTTTTGGACTTTATACTGGATCGATAATAGCCCGGCAGTCATATCCTTAGTAGTCGTCTTTCCATTACTTCCCGTAATTCCAACAACTTTAATAGGTAATTCCTGGCGATATTTGCGCGCTAATTCCTGTAAGGCAATAAGGCAGTCATCGACAATGATAATCGGTAAATCTGCCGGCGGGTTTGGCACATCCTTTTGCCACAGGGCTGCCGCTGCCCCGTTTCGAATCGACTCCTCTACATACTTATGCCCGTCTGCACGCTCTCCCTTAAAGGGAATAAATAAATTGCCTGCCTTTATTTTTCGGGAATCAATCGTTACCCCCTCAATCATTACATCAGCAAACTGGGGGATGTCATTAGCAGCAGAAACCATTTCTGAAATCTGTTTCAAAGATCGCTTAATCAAATAGTACCCTCCTCTATTCTTTTCTGAAACTACAAATGGACACGGCATTTTAGCCGTGTCACCTTTGTCTCCCTCTCGTCAGTTAAAAAGTATATTTAATGTTTTGTTTCTCCGCATGTCTTTCTTTCGCAAGATCCACTAGCCGCTCAATTAATTGCGGATACTCTACACCAGTATGTTTCCATAGGAGCGGAAACATGCTAAATGGCGTAAAGCCAGGCATTGTATTGACTTCGTTAATCAACGCTTTACCATCTTTCGTTAAGAAGAAATCAGCCCGAACAAGCCCGGAACAATCCAATGCTTTAAAGGATCGAATCGCCATTTCCCTCAATTGCTCGTATTCCTCTTCCGTTACGTCAGCCGGAATAATCAGCGCTGTATCCCCGTCTTCATATTTCGCTTTGTAATCATAGAAATCTTTTTTCGGAACAATCTCACCGGCTACAGAACATTGCGGATCATCGTTTCCAAGGACAGCAATTTCAATTTCTCGTGCTGTGACACCCTCTTCAATGATCACTTTACGGTCAAATTGGAAAGCCTCTACAAATGCCGCTTCTAATTCTGTGCGATTCGTACATTTACTGATTCCGACACTCGATCCGAGATTCGCCGGTTTCACAAAACACGGATATCCGAGTTCTGCTTCTACCTTGGCATAGGACTCCTCTTTTGCCTTTGTCCATTCGCTTTTTATAAAAGCAACATAGTTTACTTGTGCCAAACCGGCCTGTGCAAAGACATTCTTCATCATCACTTTATCCATTCCAGCAGCTGATGCGAGAACACCGTTTCCTACATAGGGAAGGTTTAGTAATTCCAATAATCCCTGTACAGTCCCGTCTTCGCCATTCGGTCCATGTAACAATGGAAAGATGACATCAAGCGGTGCTGCTTCCTGCTGCGCATCTTGTTGAAATGACGGTGCCAGTGATAGTGGTGATAGGGAATGTCCCTGTGAAAATTCAAGTGCCTTAACCTCTTCTACCGGCCCGCTTAACTGTGGTCCTTTAATCCACGCGCCTTCAACATTTATGTAAATAGGATGAATTTCAAACTTTTCAAGGTCTAATGCATTAATAACAGATCGTGCTGTCTGTAAAGACACCTGATGCTCAGCGGATTTTCCCCCATATAACAAACCTAGTTTTGTTTTCATAACATAAACCTCCATATTCTCTGTCACGGTTATATTTTATCATTTTATTAAATAAGAAAGGAAATGTGGCAGACGAGTTTTATTAAAGTTTTTTCTCTTCTTTATTTTATGATACATACTGCTTGCTTCAAACCAATACCATAAAGAAAATCTCCCCAAATCGGAGAGATCTTAGATGACATTAAGTTTCCACTCTTTTGTTTTTTTATCAAAGATAATCTTCGCATGGTAGGGTTTAGTGGAAATTAGTTCATATTCCTCCACCATATCATCCATATTCGCAAAATCACCTATCACCCAGATCGGAATTTCAATGCGGCCGCGCTGATGGTCTACGTCTCGTAATGAGATACAAATCCCTTCCTTTATGAAAGGGGTTAACGAAAGGAGAATTTCTTTGTTCACCTGCGGATAGTCACGTTTCTTCCGAATCCCCAGGATTGATTTTTCCAGCTTCATTTCCCCTAGTTTGCCGGCAAGCACTTCACTAAGTAAATGAAAAAAGTCCTTAAAGCTGCGGTAATAGGTTTTATTATACCAGCCATCATCATGGGCTAAATAAACAAAGCGGTTACCCAGTTTATTGTAAAAAGGTAATTTTAAATGCTGCTTTTGATGACCTAAATAGAGTAATTCAGCTAATTCCTGACCTGTAAGTTCATTTAGGACATCATCTTCCATAAAATCAATCCAGCAGAAGTTTCCGTAACTATAGACATCTTCTGCAGCTAACTTGTTAATTCGCTCTTCTGGACAATAGTCAAGTAGTGTGTGCATATTAAAGTCAGCATCATCAAAACCGTGCTTAAGTAAGAGTAGATGATTTAATGAACCAGAAAAAGCAGCAGTAAATTCGGCAAATTCAATACCATAGGATAGTACATACTGATCTGTTTGATTTAAATGAATGTAGATGAGATCCTGTATGTCTTGATGATGCTTTTTCAAAGTCAAACTCCTCCGTTCAACAACATATACATAAATTTCACGGGTCAATTTCCATGAAACTTCCAAATACCTTTTGTAAATACTTCCTTATTTTATCAAATAATAGGTCAAATAGCATATTTCATTTCGTTTACAAAAAATGATTCTGTGTTACACATACTATGACTAAATCCTTTGACTAAATTTGTTGTCTTACCATTTTTTTGTCATCACCCCCGCACCTGAAAGGAGTGTACAAAAGTGCATGATTAAAGATATGACTCCCAATGAAATAACGTTATATATTATTAAAGCCTTGAAGGAAAACAAAAAGACGGAGTTTGAAGCGATTCTAGAGGAACTCCAACCCTATGATGTCGCAAAAATATATCAAGAATTACCTGAAAAGCATAAAGGAAGATTCCTATTATTTTTAAAATTTGACGTCCTCGCTGATTTAATGGAGGAGCTTCAAAAGCCAGATCAGCTCGGGTTATTAAATATTCTCGGTATCGAAAAATCCAGTAAGGTACTGGATTTAATGGATAATGATGATTTGGCCCTGCTATTAAATGAATTGTCTCCGGAGAAAAAGGAGTCCCTCCTTTCTGGCATGAAACAAGAGGAGTCCAATGCGGTCAAAGACATCATGAATTACCCCTCAGAAACAGCAGGAAGAATGATGACCAACCGCTTTGTTTGGATTCGTGATTATTTTTCTGTCAGAGAAGCCGTCGATAAGTTTAAAATATTTGCTGAGTTTGCTGAATCGATTAACTATTTGTATGTAATTGATGAAGCCCGGCAGCTTGTCGGGGTTGTCTCCTACCGAGATTTACTATTAGCTGAACCAGAGGAGAAAATCCGCACAATCATGTACGAACGGGTCATTTCTGTTTCCGTAACAACTGACCAAGAGGTTGTCGCACGAATAGCGGAACGTTACGACTTTTTAGCCATCCCGGTTGTCGACGAGGACAATATCCTTGTTGGGATTGTAACGGTTGATGACATTATCGATATTGTCATTAAGGAAGCAAATGAAGATATTGAAAAGTTATCAGCTTCTGGGAAATCGATCGACTTTGAAACCAAAACATTGGTTGCGGCAGCAAGACGTCTTCCCTGGTTGATTTTACTTTTATTTATTGGGGTAATTTCTGGAAGAATTATCAGCAGCTTTGAAGATACCCTCCAACAAGTTGTCGCTTTAGCCTTTTTTATGCCAATGATTGCTGGGATGACAGGAAACACCGGGACACAGTCACTCGCCGTCGTTGTCAGGGGGCTGATCTCCCATGATATTAATAAACGAGCAGTTACCCGCTTAATTACAAGGGAACTTGGCGTGGGCATCACCATTGGCCTTACCTGTGCCATTCTTATCGCCATTATCGCTTATATCTGGCAGGGGAATTTAATTTTAGGCGCTGTTGTCGGCTGCTCCTTATTTTTCACTCTCATCATCGGTACACTGGCAGGAACGATTATTCCCCTGATCCTTTACCGACTGAAAATTGATCCCGCAGTAGCATCCGGGCCGTTAATTACCACCTTAAACGATATTTTTTCATTACTCACCTACTTTGGCATCGCCACAATGTTTATAAACTATCTTATGTAGATTCCTATTGAGAAAACAAATTGAAACCTTTCGCCCGTTGAATCGTTATAATAGGTAACGATGTCATATTTTCCCTAAATAGGTATTGTTGGTAACCCCTTACAGCAAAAAAATAGATTACTATTGGAAAAATGGGTGTAGCAGATGGATCAATACAAGAAAAAGGCTGACCGTTTTGATTGGACGTTAACCTTATTATTATTCCTCTTTTTTTTAATCAGCTGTGCAGCTATTTATAGTGCACAAGCTTCAGAGCAATATGGAGCAAAAAATTTCTTACTCATGCAAATTTTTTGGTATGTGATCGGGGCCGCTATTATCTCCGTTTCCATCTTTATCGACAGCTATCAATATAAGCGGCTTTCCTGGTATTTATATGGCTTCGGGTTGCTTTTGCTTCTTACCGTTTACCTTGCACCAGAATCCATTGCTCCAATAAGAAATGGAGCAAAAAGCTGGTTTGTCATTAGGGGCATCGGGCAAATCCAGCCGTCGGAATTTGTGAAAACCTTTTTGATTTTGGCGCTAAGTCGTGTCATCACAACCCATAAGGAAAACCATCTGGAAAAATCACTGAAAACTGATTTCCTTTTACTATTAAAATTAGGGATTACTACAGCAGTGCCGCTGGGATTGATTATGTTGCAGCCGGACCTTGGCACAGGTCTCGTTATTTTAGCGATTTTAACCGGACTTATTCTAATCTCGGGAATTTCATGGAAAATCATCATCCCCATCTATGGTGCGGGCGCGTCATTTGCAGCACTTATTTTCTATCTTGTCTTAATAAAGCCTGAATTTCTTGAAAAATACCTGCACGTACAAACCTATCAATTTAATCGAATTTATGCCTGGCTTGATCCCTATAGTCATGCCACAAGCTCTAGCTTTCACTTGTTAAGGTCGTTACGTGCCATTGGCTCCGGTCTTGTTACCGGGAAGGGCTTTGGTCATCGTGAGGTTTATATCCCGGAAGCTCATACCGACTTCATCTTTAGCGTGATTGGGGAAGAGTATGGCTTCGTCGGTGGCAGTATCATCGTTGGTCTCTTTTTTCTGCTTATATATCATTTAATCAAGACTGCTTTACACACCCGTGACCCATTTAATACCTATGTCTGTACAGGCATTATCAGCGTGATCACCTTTCATGTATTCCAAAATATCGGGATGACGATTCAAGTACTTCCGATTACAGGTATTCCGCTGCCCTTTATCAGCTACGGCGGGAGCTCGCTTATGGGTAATATGTTCGGAATGGGTCTTATTTACAGCTTTCGCTATCACCATAAAACATACATGTTTTCCACAGAGAATTCCTTACAGGCTTAATTCGAAAAAGGCAGCGTTTCCCGCTGCCCTTTCTGTGATCAGGTATAAATAAAGGAAATTCACCATATTAATTTCATTATCAGACAAACTGAGATACACTATAAACGTTATACTACTACATAAGTGAAGGTGAATTATGGCAGACTTTTTTAACTCCATTTTAGAATTTTTATCGCAGTTAGGATACTTTGGTATCGCGCTGGGATTAATGATAGAGATTATCCCGAGCGAAATTGTTTTAGGCTATGGCGGTTATATGATTTCTCAAGGACATTTAAATTTTGCAGGTGCTATTATTGCCGGTACCATCGGCGGCACAATTGCCCAATTATTTTTATATTGGGCCGGTTATTATGGCGGACGTCCCTTTTTGGAGAAATACGGGAAGTATGTCTTGATTAAGAAGAACCATATTGATGTGGCAGAACTTTGGTTTAGAAAATACGGTGCAGGAGTCATCTTCTCAGCCCGATTCATCCCCGTCGTCAGGCATGCCATTTCCATTCCTGCCGGGATTGCAAAGATGCCCGTCGGTAAATTTACCCTTTACACCGTTGCAGCCATTTTGCCATGGTCGATTCTTTTCCTCTACTTAGGAAAGGTGTTAGGCAGCAACTGGTCACATGTGAAGGAATTCGCTCAGCCATATGTGTTGCCCATCATAATTGCTGCTGTCGTGTTGGGGGCCATCTACTTTTTAGTCAAAAAAACAAAGAAAACCACCGATTAAGTTCATTTTCGGTGGTTTTTTACTAGTTCTTTCTCAAGTTGTCTGCTTTGAAAATTTCTCCTGCGCCCAAGCATCCAACCTTTTTACATGCTTTTTCCCAATGGTAAAGCCATATATGATCAGTACCACAATGATTAGGGTAAACAGATCCACCTTTTTGGTCGAGATAAAATTAAGAATGCCCATCAACACCTGTGGGATCACTCCCGTTACCGCAAAGAGAACTGTCGCCACCTTAAACCAAAAGGTCGATTTTAATCCATATCTCGCATATAACAAGAAAAAAGTTGATGTCCAAGCCAATACTTCAAGACACACTAAAATTGTCCACTTATTCTCAAGTAAAACGTCCATTTCAAACCCCTTCCTATTAATATAAAAAAAGCCTAAAAGAAATACATCGACGCGCGATTATTTCTCCCAGGCTTTTGTCCTTCCGTGTCCGCACCATGACAGGTGCGCGTTTTCTCTCGGACCAGACTGGCCAATATGGCCACGGAACCCTAGAAAACCAGCTTATTTTTTATTATATGATAATTTTAGCACAAAAGAATTCAATAAGGAACTAAAGCATAATACCCGTAATGGCTGCGGTTAATAGGCTGACAAGGGTTGCGCCAAATAGCAATTTAAGGCCAAACTTCGCCACTTGATTTCCTTTCTTCTCGCTTAGGCCTTTTACAGCACCGCTGATAATCCCAATGGACGAAAAGTTGGCGAACGATACTAGGAAAACAGAAATGATCCCCACTGTTCTGCCAGACAACGAATCCGTTAATTTACCTAAATCGATCATCGCTACAAATTCATTGGATAACAATTTGGTCGCCATAATCGTTCCTGCATCGACTATTTCGGATGAAGGTATGCCAACAACAAAAGCCAGTGGAGCAAACACATACCCAAGAGCGGTTTGGAAGCTAATGCCGAAAATCGCTGCAAATATATGATTAATCATGCTGATTAATGCAACAAACCCAATCAGCATGGCACCCACGATAATGGCTACTTTGAAGCCATCCAAAATATATTCTCCAAGCATTTCAAAAAAGGTTTGTTTCTCGGCATCATGAATCTCGATAATATCCTCTTGTTCCGTTACTTCATATGGATTAATGATATTGGCAATGATAAATCCACCAAACAAGTTTAAAACAAGCGCAGTAATAACATATTTCGGATCAATCATGGTCATATAAGCCCCTAAAATGGATGCCGACACTGTTGACATCGCAGAGGTACACAGTGTATACAATCGATGTTCAGGAAGGAATGGCAGCTGTTTTTTCACCGAAATAAACACCTCAGACTGACCAAAAACTGCTGATGCGACTGCATTATAGGATTCTAATTTCCCAAGACCATTCACCTTACTTAAAAACAAGCCAAGGAAACGGATAATGACTGGCAGGACTTTTATGTACTGAGCAATTCCAATCAAGACAGAAATAAAGACAATCGGCATCAGAACGTTTAAGAAGAAAGGTGCCGCTCCCTTCATGGCCATTCCGCCAAAGACAAAGTTGATTCCCTCTGCCGCATACTTGAGAAGATGCTCAAACAACGCAGATACACCCCTAATAATCACAAGGCCTATTTCCGTATTAAGCAATAAATAAGCAAATACTAGCTGCAAAACAAGCATAATCGCAACCGGCTTCAATTTTATTCTTTTTTTATTGTTACTTACGATAAAAGCAAGTAAAAAGATGACGGCCAATGCGGCCAAAAACAAAATAAATTTCAAAAAGTTTCTCTCCTTTTTCAGACAAGCCCTCAGTGTATAGCGAGCAATATATAAAATTTCCGACAAAAATCGACAACGTTTTCAAACAACCTTTTGATTATAAATTTGTGGCTAGTAGGTGTCAACCACATGACGGGAAGAGGCAAAATTCAGGTTATTCGCTATCATTCAATAATTAATTTATCCCTGTTGTCACCGAATCATCCATCCTTACCCATATGAAGAAAGATAAAAAGGACATGGAGATTTCCTCCATGCCCTTTAACGTTAACGCTCTCTATGATCCCTGTTGTCCTGCACTTATCCGCTCTTTGTATAGAAAATAGAAATAAAGCAGCATCGAAATGAAGATTGAAACTGCAGCCGTTTTATAAATACTGCTGTAACCGAGTAGATGGCCAATTTGCCCGAACACCATTGCCCCGATCCCAACGCCTAAATCGAAAAAGGAATAGAACGTCGCATTCGCCATCCCTCTTCGATTCATGGGAACCTTTTCAATCGCCCATGACTGTAAGGCGGGCTGGACCGTCCCGAAGCCAAGACCGTAGAGAATCGCCGCTATATAAAGAACGGTACTATTCGGAAGCCATGCCAACAAAATCATCGCCCCCAAGATTAACAATGTACCGGGAATATAAACAGCTATATGTCCTCTCCGGTCATATACCTGCCCGGCAAAAGTCCTTGTCACCATCAATGCAAGGGCATAGATGAGAAAATAAAATTGAATACCGGCGATCTGTTTTTCAGCCGTATATAACGGCAGGAAAGCAGCAATCCCGCCAAATGTGACTGTGATAAAGAACATCAACATCGACGGTTTTAGGGCGCTTTTCTCATAAAGATCAAGCTTTGATTTAGTCTGTTTCGGTTTAGGTTCGACCTTTTTATAGGTAATTCTTGATGACAACAGAAGGGCCATCAACCCTAATCCCGCACAAATTAAGAAAAATAGTTTAAACGAAATAATACCGGTTAGAATCAATCCAAGGGAGGGGCCAAATGCCAATGCTAAATTGCCGGAAAGCCCGTAATAGCCCATTCCCTCGCCCCTTCTCGAAGCAGGGATTAAATCAGTAGCAATCGTTCCTGATGCTGTAGTGGAAAATCCCCAGCCAGCCCCTTGAACGACGCGCATCGCAAATAATAAAACAATACTGGTTAAAAACCCAAAAGAACCGACCGAGAGAACAAAAACAGTTAATCCAATAAGATAGACAAAGCCTCTCCCCTTTGTTTCAAGCGAACTACCTGCAATAGGGCGCAGCAGCAACGCAGAGAAGGTAAAGATGCCTACCACAAACCCAATTAATTGTTCATTTCCGCCTAAATCCTCCACAAACAACGGAATGGTCGGCAGTGTCATTTGAAATCCAAGAAAGATAAAGAAGTTTGCTAAACAAATCAGCACAAAGTCTTTTGTCCAAATCTTTTCTTTCGTCATCTGTTTTTCCATAGAAGTTAAAAACTCCCTTTCTGAAATAAAAAATGAAAAAACGTTTCTACGATTAGTAGAAACGGAATTTTCATGATCCTTTACTTTGCAGCTTCTATAACGCGTTTCATTGCATGCATTTGTCCAAGATGATTTGACTCATGGAAAACAGCAAAATTGCCAAGTTCCCCAAACGTTTCTTGACCAAGAAACGGAGCCTTCAGCTTTTCATTAAAGCGTTCTCCTGGAATTTCCTTGATGCGTTTGAGTTGCTCCTTTAACTGTGCAGTCAATTCCTGAACGGATGGAACGTCACCTTGCCAGTCAGCAGGCTTTGTGCCCGATGCAAAAAGTTCCATATAGTTCGCAGGGAGATTCGTTGACTTTTTCGGAAAGCCAAACATAAATTGTTCGGCAACCGTTAATACATGGCCGATATGCCAATGGAGTGTGTTGTTAAATCCTTGCGGTTGGACATCGAGTATAGCTTCGTCGAATCCCTCCACATTATTAATCAACTTACCCCTGGTTAACTCAAAACTCTTAAATAATAATCCGCTCATTTCGTTAGCCCCCTTAAAATTGACATAGCCTTATTCTATACCATTATTCACCAACTATAAAACAAAATGTCCTTACATTTCTTCCGGTGCTTCAATGCCCAATAAGCGCAATCCTTCTTTAAGAACGACCGTAACACTGTAAACAAGGGCCAAACGTGCTTGTTTCTCCGTGCTATCTTCTAAGACTTTTACCTCTGCGTAATACTTATTAAAGGCTTGGGCAAGGTCAACAATATATTTTGCCACCTGTGACGGGTCGTAATTCTCACAAGCTCTTTTAACAGCGGGAGCAAATTCCATTAATAGACTGGCCACTTTCCATTCCTTATCCCAGGAATTTGTGAAGGTTTCAGGCTGTGATCCGGCTTGCCAATTGGCTTTTCGTAAAATGGAACAAGCACGGGCAAAGGTATATTGAACATATGGTCCTGTTTCCCCTTCAAAGCGCAGCATTTCCTCTAAGGAAAATTCGATATCGTTCATTCGATTGTTCTTTAAGTCGTGGAAAATAACTGCGCCCACCCCTACTTGTTTCGCTACTACATCTTTGTTTGCCAGGTTTGGATTTTTCTCCTCGATATTGTGGTGCGCCATCGCAATCGATTCGTTTAGTACTTCTTCTAAAAGGACCACTTTGCCTTTACGGGTCGACATCTTTTTGCCGTCCTTTAACATCATGCCAAAAGGAACATGAATCATTTTTTCCGACCATTCATAGCTCATTTTTCCTAATACGGCGATTAACTGTTTAAAGTGAAGACTTTGTTCATGACCAACGACATATAATGATTGGACAAAATTATAGTTTTCTTTTCTGTAGAGAGCGGCAGCTAAATCACGGGTGGCATAAAGCGTAGCCCCGTCTGACTTTTTAATGAGACACGGCGGCAGCTGTTCATCGGTTAATTCAACCACCTGTGCTTGATCAGATTCAATTAGCAGCTGTTTCTCCTCGAGCAGCTTGACGATGCGTTCCATTTTGTCATTATAGAAAGCCTCGCCGGCATAAGAATCAAATTCAACATTCATTAATGCATAGATTCTTGAAAACTCCTTCAGCGATTCATCGCGGAACCATTGCCATAGGCTTAACGCTTCTGCGTCGCCATCCTCTAGTCGTTTAAACCAACTGCGGCCTTGATCTTCTAGTGCTGGATCGGCTTCTGCCACTTCATGAAACTTTATATATAGAGCCAGTAACTCCTTAATCGGGTTTTGTTTTACCTTTTCGGCATCACCCCAAAGTTTATAGGCGGTAATTAATTTTCCGAATTGAGTTCCCCAGTCCCCCAGATGGTTAATTTTGATGGGCTTATAGCCGCACTTTTCTGTTATGAGAGCAATAGAGTTTCCTATTACAGTCGAACGCAAATGTCCCATTGAAAAAGGCTTCGCAATATTCGGTGAGGACATGTCGATTGTTATATTGCCGCCTGCCCCAAATTCGAGGTCTGCGAAATGCCCCCTTTGTTCAAAGATGCTGTTGATGAGCTGTTCAGAAACCAGCTTTTTATTTAAAAAGATATTAAGATACGCGCCCACGACTTCCACTTTTTCAAAAAGGGGGGATTGAATCTTTCCACTTAGTTCCTGTGCGATCAAATTAGGTGATTTTCTTTTAAGCTTTGCTAAGGTAAAGCATGGAAAGGCCAAATCCCCATGTGTGGCGTTTTTTGGTTTTTCAATCATCAGTTCCAGATCCGCTGCTGCCATTTCCTGGTCAAGCAGCTCAAAGAGAACGGCTGCCAGCTCCTTCTTAAAATTCATTTCTATAGACCTCCTTTTTTTATTAAAAACAAAAAACCCCCGCCTCTTATATAAAGAGACGAGAGTTTGATAATCCCGCGGTACCACTCTAATTGTTCAAAAAGAACCGGCTTAACTTTGTAACGGAGGATTCTCCGGCCTACCCTACTACTTTCAGGCAAGCATCTCAAAAGTGCGCTTCATTATCTGCTCTGTATCAGGCTTACACCGCCCCTGACTCGCTTTGACTTCCTAGATAACTACTCTCTTTTTCATTGATTTGTTTATAGCTCGATTACCAGCTATTATACTGGAAAGATAAGGATTTATCCAGCCCATATTGATGAATTTTTATATTAAGGAAATCCTATTTTTAAAGGAGGGATTTTCGATGGCGAGAAGAAATAAACTACTTGTTCCTGAAGCACGAAGGGGCTTGGATGTGCTTAAAGCGCAGGTTGTTCAATCTGCGAACCCTGAGGATGCGAAGTTTGAAGCAGCCGAAGAGGTCGGTGTTCCATTGAAAAAGGGCTATAACGGTCAGCTTACATCTGAACAGGCTGGAAAAGTGGGCGGCCGGCTCGGCGGCAGTATGGTGCGTGAGCTCGTGAAAATGGCCCAGGAAAACTTAAGTAAAAAGCAGTGATTGCTTGAGTCTAAGCTGGTATGAAGGACGAATCTCTCTTGAAAGCCGGGGGATTTGTCCTTCACATGGCCGATGACGGACTAATCTCAGCGGCTACCTTCTCGATTTGTCCTTCACAAAGCTAAAGCAAAGAAGTCCCGTTACCCCTGCAACCCCTTTAGTAGAAATACCTTCATGATTTCAGCAATCTGCTCGGAACTTAACGGGTCGTGATTTCTTTCCCAGTCCGACACAAGGGCAATATACATTTTTAATAAAAGAAAGCTGGTTATTTCTGTGTTGACCTTCGTAATTGCACCCTTTGCAATCGCTGTTTCGATTTTTTGCCTTAGATAGGCAATAATCTCGTTTTCTACATGTTGGAGCATTTCAGATACCGTCAATGTTCCCATTTCAGCTTCTTCCTGGACAAGCTTAATCATAAGCTGGTGCTGGGAGCGGAACTCTAATAAACGATATAAGGCACGATGGACATTTTCCGTAAACGGTAAATCCGGCTGGATGGCTGCATCCGCCTCCACAATCATTTCCTTCACGAGCGAAGAAATAATTTCTTCAAACAGTTCTTCTTTATTTTTAAAAAAGGTATAAATGGTCCCTTTTCCAACATTGGCAAGCTTCGCAACCTGATCCATTGTCGTTGCTTTAAAGCCAAATAATGAAAAGGACTTTGTAGCTGCCTCCACAATCATCTTTCTCCTGTCGGGTGCCATTTGCATCACCCTCCTTATTGACTGATTTAGTTTTTCGGTCATTCCAAACACTTTTACTATACCACAGCCTGTCTTCTGTTTTCAATTTTTCCTGTAAAGTTTTTGGAAATTGTCAATTACCATTTAGCAGATATAAAAAATAGTTATCTACTGAAAGAAAATGCATACAACCCCCTCGAATTGGAAAAATATACTCAGGTTACATAAGGGGGATATATGATGATTCGGCTCCGCAAAAAAAAGCATTTTGATGGCAATAAAATCACCCCCTATCCTTCTACTATAAAAAATGAGCCATTGCATTCAGAGCTTACAGCAAATGAACAAATAATAAAGGATCTTTTTCAAAACTGTGCTGACCTTGTCACTCATCCCATCTACGAAGCAGGAAAACCTAAATTGCTTTTAATTTATTTAGATGGGTTGACAGATACAAAGACTTTAGAACAGGGATTGCTGCGGCCTTTGTTATATGAAGGGTTTCCTCACGGCTTAAACAAAGTTCATTCACTTCAACAAATAATTGAGCAGCAACTATTCGCAGTCACACCCATTAAGAATATTTCAACCATTGATGAACTTGTTGACGGGATCCTAATGGGTAATGCTGGAATCATATTTGAGGGAGAAATAAAGGGTATTGTTGCTGATTTCAATGGAATGCCCCTGCGCAGTATTGAAGAACCGGCGACTGAAATTACGATTCGCGGCCCACGGGACGGATTTACGGAATCCATCCGCACCAATTCTTCGCTGCTACGCAGAAGGATTCGCAGTTCCAGGCTTAAATTCGAAGCATTAACCGTTGGGGAATTGTCGCAAACAAGTGTAGAGATTACCTACATTGAGGGAATTGCTTCTGAAAGCTTATTAGAGGAGGTTCGCGGGAGACTCAGTCGGATTGAAATTGATGGAGTATTGGAATCGGAATATATCGAGGAGTTTATAGAAGATAGTTCCTTTACACCCTTTCCCCAAATTCAAAATACGGAAAGACCTGATATTGTCATTGCAAATCTTCTTGAAGGTAAAGTGGCTATTATGGTGGATAACACACCCTTCGTCCTTATTGTTCCTATGACCTTCTGGAACGGTCTACAGTCGGTAGAAGATTATTATGAACGATTTCTCTACACATCCTTTATTCGGCTAGTTCGTTATATATTATTTAATATGACGATGTATTTACCATCTGTTTATGTTGCCTTGACTACCTATCATCCTAAACTGATCCCGACCACCCTTCTTATTAGTATTGCCGCGGCCCGTGAAGGCGTCCCATTTCCTGCCATCGTAGAGGCGCTAATTATGGAATTTGTTTTTGAGGGACTGCGAGAAGCTGGGATTCGCCTGCCAAAAGCAGTTGGGTCAGCCGTCAGTATTGTCGGTGCGCTTGTTATCGGCCAGGCTGCTGTACAAGCCGGAATTGTATCGGCCCCGATGGTCATTGTTGTGGCGACAACGGGGATTGCTTCATTTGCCATACCACGTTACAACCTGGGTACGGCACTACGGCTTATCCGGTTTCCAATGCTGCTTTTAGCAGGGATTTTTGGCTTATACGGTATTGTCATCGGCTTTATTGCCTTGACCATCCATCTCGTCACCCTTCGTTCTTTTGGCGTTCCCTATTTCACTCCCGTTGCCCCGCAAATACCAGTAGATTTAAAGGATGTGTTTTTTCGGGTGCCAAGATGGGCAAACACGGCCGGTCCTATCTTTACGTTTGGTAGGAATAAACAGCGTATTCCTAAAGGGCAGAAGCCAGGCCCCCAAAAAGGAGGTACGAAGCAATGAACAAAATGCCACTTCTTTGTCTTTGTTCTTGCCTGTCCTTGCTATTTCTTACTGGCTGCTGGGATCGCAAAGAATTAAATGAACGGGCGATTTGGTTGGCATCCGGCTGGGATGTAGCTGAAAATGGCGAGATTGAAATAAGCGGGCAAATTGTGATTCCGGCGAACATTCAAACTCAAGGCGGTGGAGGTGGAGCGGCAGGTCAGGGATACTTCACCATTTCTGCAAAGGGGAAAAATGCTGAGGAGGCCCTGCAAAACATACAGACAAAACTCCCTAGGGAAGCATTTTTTGGCCAACGGCGTTTGATCTTCTTTAGCGAGGCGTTTGCAAGACGCGGGCTGGAAAAAGAGCTTGATTTGAATAACCGGTCTCCTGATGTCAGTCTTCGGTCCGATATATTTGTGGTAAAGGGGATGAAAGCAAAAGAACTCCTTACTGTCCCCAATCCATTGGAGAAATCCCCCGCCGCTTCGGCATTAAAGGAGCACCGGCAGAGTGGCGGGAGAGGCGATACCGCTTATTTACATTTACTGATTGCGGCAAACCGCGAGGGAATTAGTCCAACAATTCCGGCCATTGAAATTAGCAGTTCGCTTGAAGGGATGAAATCTGGGAAAGATACATCTCCGAACCCAAAGGTATTCCGTTTAGCCGGTGTTAGCGTGTTTGACCAAAACCTTAAAATGGTTGGAGAATTTCTTAACTCGGCAGAAAATCGAGATATGCTCTGGGTAATGGGCATTCTAAAAAAGATAAATATCAGTATTCAAACAAAGGATAGTAATGCCAGCATAAATTTTACGAAAATAACGAGCAAAATCGAACCAATACTAAGTAAGAATAACAAGGTTAATTTTACTGTCAAATTGATAGGTGAAGGAATATTGACAGAAAATAACTCTGGTTTAGATGTTGAGTATAACAATAATTTAAAGCTACTAGAAAAGGAATTTGAAGTGGCAGCACAAAAGCAGGTTCAGCAAACCATAAAAAAGGTTCAAAAAAAATATGGTTTGGATATTTTCGGTTTTGGTGAGGCCATTCATCGTAAGCATCCAATCCGGTGGAAGAAGATGAAAGGAAACTGGAATCAGACGTTTTCGCAGGCGGATATTTCAGTCCAATCCGACATAAAAATTAAACGAATCGGAATGAATGGGCCATCTTTATTGTTTAAAGAAAGTGAGATTAAAAAATGAAATTGTCGGGATTGCAAATATTTTGGCTGATGTTCACGTTTGAAACAGGAAACATTATCCTTCTCACGATTGGCCCTGTTATGGAAGATGCCAAGCAGGATTTATGGATTTCTTATTTGATCGCTAGCTTTTTGGGCGTATTCATTGTTTACATTGCCACAAAAACAGCCCTGCTTCATCCCAAACATTCGTTAGTTCAATTTAGCAGGCTACTTTTAGGTAAGTGGCTTGGGACATTGATTGTGATTGCTTACCTCATTCAATGGTTTTCAGTGATTGGCAATATTTTAAGAGAGTTTTCTGATTTTACGATTACCATTCTGCTTCCGACGCCCCCCCCATGGGCATTAAATCAGACCATGCTTTTCCTGCTTATTTATGTTACTTATGTTGGAGGAATCGAAGGAATTGGCCGATGCAGTGAAGTTTTCGGTCCAATCATTATCATTTCCGTCATTATGTTAGTTGTGTTATCTATTAAGGATTTCGATACCCAAAATATCATGCCGATCTTTATTGATTCTGGAATTCCTTCGATTTGGAAAGGAACATTAATTCCGCTAGCTTTCTTTGGGGAGTCCGTTACCATGTTAATGCTCGTTTCTTTTATGAATGAGCCACAGAAGGCTATAAAAAGCGCCGTATGGGGAATTGCTATATCTGCTTTTACGGTTTGCATTGTATCTTTATGCGTACTGCTAGTTTTGGGTCCTGAGATCTCAGCTAAATTGCGTCACCCTACTTTTGATGTGGTTAGCTACATCTCAGTAATGGATTTTGTCCAAAACATCGAAATCATTGCTGTCTTAGTTTGGATTCTTAGTGTTTTTATTAAATTATCACTTTACTTCTTTTTAGCTTGTTATGGTGCTGCTCAATTATTTAACATTAAAAATTGGCGGAAGTTGATTTGGATAGCTGCGCCTTTGTTTTTTATCTTAGCTCAACTTTATCCAAATTCATCTTACACATTTGGCTATATGAAGACATTTTGGGTGTATTATGCGCTACCGATCAACATGGTGGGAATCCCGCTGCTCCTTTT
Organism: Neobacillus sp. OS1-2; assembly: GCF_030915505.1. Lineage (GTDB taxonomy): Bacteria > Bacillota > Bacilli > Bacillales > Cytobacillaceae > Neobacillus. The sequence goes on along the minus strand of NZ_CP133265.1, from coordinate 2,228,037 downwards.
GGCAATTGGAAGCTTTCGAAAAAAATATGCTCATGCTAAACACTAATCAAACGATTGATTGAACATGTACTATATTAATTAATCAATCGTTTGATTAATAAAAGTACCAAACTAATCAATCGTTTGACTTCTGCTTCCAATCCCCACCTTCTACCTGCGAATCCTCATCCTCATTTTTATATTCAGGGCCTCCATAGAGTTGAGATATTTCTCTTGCTAATTCGTCTAAAAATCTATCAGTAAATAAGGGTTTCTTATAGCCAGACATTGTTTGCCTCCTATCAAGATAAAATATCACCTATTATCTACGTTTCTTTGAATAACATTCATAGCTAAGATAAAAATTTTTTTATTTACTTTTCCACAACACGGGAGTATGATAATCCACAGTTTCAAATTTCTAAATCGCTGAAACCATATGGTACGGGGGAACCGTGTTTGCGGGTTGATCTACAACCCAGGGGTGAATCCTTTCAAAAGGTAGGGCTACTCATTGGCCCGAATCCGACAGCTAACCTCGTAAGCGTTATATGAGAAGGAAGGTGGAGCTTGTGCGACATGGAAAATAATGTCTACAAGTCTATTCAAAATGGCTTGTAGATTTTTTTTGTTCCAAAGATATCCTTTGCGACTGGTTTTTTAGTTGCGAAGAGAATACTACTTTTATACTTAATTCGGTGGTGAACTGCAGTGATTGCTTCTATAAAGAGGTTATTAATCGGACGTCCTTTAAAATCAACAGCTTTAGGGGAACAAAAACTCACAAAAACGAAGGCATTAGCCATCCTTTCCTCGGATGCATTGTCATCCGTGGCCTATGGTCCGGAACAAATATTGATTGTCCTAGTAACATTGGGCACCCTTGCCTTTTGGTACTCCATTCCCATTGCGGTCGGGGTATTAATTCTTTTAGCTGCCTTAATTCTTTCCTACCGGCAGATAATCTTTGCCTATCCGCATGGCGGCGGAGCATATGTGGTTTCTAAGGAAAATTTAGGGGTTAATCCAGGTCTTATTGCCGGTGGGTCATTGTTGGTAGACTACATTTTAACAGTGGCTGTAAGTGTATCTGCCGGTACCGATGCCATTACATCCGCATTTCCTGCCTTACATGCACACAATGTAGTCATTTCCATCATTTTTGTCATTTTTATAACCATTTTAAACTTAAGAGGGGTAACGGAATCCGCCTCTATATTAGCCTATCCTGTTTATTTATTTGTGTTCGCCTTATTTATTTTAATTGGGGTCGGATTATTCAATATCGTAACGGGTCGTGTTTCACCCGATTTATCGGCACCGCTTGGGACACCGGTTGCAGGCATTAGTCTTTTTATACTCTTAAAGGCCTTTGCTTCTGGCAGTTCGGCGCTTACAGGAGTAGAAGCAATCTCCAATGCCATCCCAAACTTTAAAGACCCGGCACCGAAGAATGCCGCGAAAACATTAATGGCGATGGGAACGTTACTAGCCATACTATTTTCCGGGATCGTCTTTTTAGCCTATTATTATGGGATTTCTCCCCGCGTCGAGGTAACGGTTGTTTCGCAAATAGCCGAAGAGATCTTTGGCCGGAATGGCATGTATTACTTTATCCAAGGGACAACAGCCTTGATATTAATCCTTGCAGCCAATACGGGGTATTCAGCCTTCCCACTGCTAGCTGTGAATTTAGCTAAAGATAAATTTATCCCAAGAATGTTTACCATCAGAGGGGACCGTTTAGGTTATTCCAATGGCATCATCATCCTTGGTGTTGCTTCCATCCTGCTAATTATGTTTTTTGAAGGTCAGACAGAACATCTCATTCCACTATATGCTGTGGGAGTGTTCATTCCATTTACATTGTCACAGACAGGAATGATGCTGAAATGGATTCGTGAAAAACCAACTGGATGGGGACCGAAGTTTATTATTAACACCACGGGAGCAATCATTAGTTTTACTGTAACCATCGTATTCTTTTTAACAAAGTTCGATCGCGTCTGGCCTGTATTGATTTTTATTCCCATTATTATTTTAATTTTCCATAGAATCAGAAGGCATTATGATTCAGTAGGTGACCAACTTAGGATTACCACTTGCGAGCCTGCTCCTCTGATTGAAGGCAATGTACTTGTTGTACCTGTTGCGGGAATTACGCATGTGGTGGAAAACTCACTAAATTATGCTAAATCTCTTTCAGCTGACCAGATTATTGCCGTTTACGTTGCTTTTGAAAGAGAAGACGAAAAGAAGTTTGAAGAGAAATGGAAAAAGTGGCAGCCCGATATCCGACTTGTGACATTACACTCACATTATCGCAGCATCATCCAGCCATTAACCAAATTTGTTGATACGGTTGAACATAAAGCGAGCGAATCCAATTATCAAGTCACTGTGATTATTCCACAGTTTATTCCTAAAAAAGGCTGGCACAATATTCTTCATAACCAATCCAGCTTACTGATTCGGTCCTTCTTGCTCTATCGCAGAAATGTAATCATCACGACTGTGCCATATCATTTGAAAAAATAAATAGCAAAACAAAAGGGGCTATCCCAAAAGTCAGGCAACTGACCGTGGGGAGCCCCTTTTTAGTTCCTCATTAAATCTTCCATTCACATTTCATCATCAAGTGCTCCTCTTGCAATTCCGCTGTCAAATTCCCATTCATTTTTTTCATCAAGCCTTTGGCAATCGATAAGCCCAGCCCTGTCCCTTTTCCTATTCTTGTTTGATCGGCTTTATAGAAACGATCGAACAGAAAGAAAAGATCCTTTTCGGTAAGGCAACCGGCGGGATTGCTGATTGTTAGCTCAACCGAAGATCGTCGTTTTTCAAGACAGATTATCACATTTCCCGTTGAGTGCTTTAGGGCATTACTCAGTAAATTTTCGATTACCCGTTTGACTGCAGATACATCTGCCTTAATGATGACTTCTTCTTCCGGAAGATGAATAATCGGTTCGAGTCCCCTTTGATAAAAAGCTTCATAAAATCCTACCAATACTTCAGGTACTATTTGATTCAGTTTGATAGATTCAATATTTAGCGGATAATCTGCGGATTCGATAACCGATAACTCAAAAAAGTCTTCTAGTAACACCTTTAAGCGGAGCGCCCCCTTTTTTACGATTGTCGTATACTCCGTTCTTTGCTCAGGATCTATGTCAGCTGATTCGAGGAGCTGAATATAGCCAAGAATGGAGGTCATCGGGGTCCGAATATCATGAGAAATATTAGCAATGGCCTGTTTCAGCTCATTCTCTGTCCGTTGTTTCTCCGCCTGGGCCTGCATCGTACTATCTATTTGCCGGTTAATTTCACTCGCGAGTTTCTCCAGGTCCGTTTCGAAAAAGGCAAGATCAACCTTTTTTTCCGTCTGTTTATGATTAAACTGGTTGAGCTGCATTGTGACGCGTTTGATTTCCCTTTTGATAAAAAAAAGACGAGTGAGAAAAAGCAGTGCTGCTAGTACAGAAATAATTGTTATATAGAGCACGCTTCCCACCCGCTTTCTTCCTTACTTTATTTCTTTTTTTTGAAAAATAAAACTGCCTAAAAACCCAAACACCATCCATGTAATGACTGGGACTAGCAAAATTTTTAAAAAAGCACCATTACTTAAATCAGCTTTAATATCCAAAAATAACTTGAACACGGAGTAGTTAAAAACGGCCTCTACAAAGGCAAACTCTTTGCTTAACAAATATAAGATACTATCAAATAGAAGGAAAAAGATAAGTAAAAACCCAATCGTCTTTCCACTATCGCTAAAGATAATGGAAAATAGGGACATAATCGAAGCGAATGCTGCCGCATAAAGGATTGTTAAGCCCATCGTCTGGATAACATAGTCTAAGGCAGGCAGATCATGAGCCCCAAACAAAATGGTACTGGCTGCCAATATGACAAGGGGAAAGACTAATGAAATAATCACTGCACCTATTGAAAAAGCCAGTAATTTGGCAAAATAGATCCTGATTCTGTTATTGCCAGAAGCCCCGATACTTTTCATCGTACCATTCGAATATTCACTTGAAATGAAGAAACCTGCAAGTATACATGGGACAAGCTTGACAATATAATCGTTTCCGCTAAGAGCGGTGCCGATATAAAAGTCATTCACTGTGGCAGAATTTGCACCATTATCAAAGAAGATCAGAACTGGATAAAAAATAGCTGAAGCCATTAGGATGACGATCAATGTCCAAAGGGTACGATCCTTTCGCAACTTATATAATTCTGATTTCACCAAATTACCCATGGTTCACGCCTCCAATCCGATTCATAAAATAGCCTTCAAGGTCCTCACCCATCGGCATGAATTGTTCGATGACTAAACCATGATTCGTTAAGGCTGTCGAGATTTTACCCGGAACATCTAAATAAGCAAACAACTTAATCACACCGTCAGGCATGACCTCGAACGCACTGGTGGCTAGTTCCGTTTCAAGTATGGTTGCCGCTTTGTTCGGATTATCCACTTTTATATGCAAAAATTGCTGGCACTTCCCATTTAGTTCCTCTGCTGTTAATTGCTCGATTAACTCCCCTTTATGAATGATGCCATAGTGAGTAGCTAATAAATGCAGTTCACTTAAGATATGGCTAGAGATTAAGATGGTAATCCCATATTCTCGGTTGAGCCTCTTTAATAGTTCTCGGATTTCGACGACTCCCATCGGGTCGAGTCCGTTAATAGGTTCATCGAGAATTAAGAATTCAGGATCGCCCAATAGTGCAATCGCAAGACCAAGACGTTGCTTCATCCCTAAAGAAAAGTTTTTGGCTTTCTTTTTCCCAGTCTCCTGAAGTCCGACAAGGGATAGGGTTTTTTCGATACATTCCTTTCCCGGTATACCTTTTAGCAGTCGGTGGACTTCCAAGTTTTCGGCAGCGGTCATTTGGGGATACAATGCCGGTCCTTCGATGATTGTCCCGATGCGTTTTCTTGCTTGTATAAGCTCCGTTTCATTACTTTTTCCAAATAACTCCATCGTACCGGTTGTGGGAAATGCAAGTCCTGACACTAGTCGAATGAGCGTTGATTTCCCAGCACCATTTTGCCCGATAAAACCATAGATTGAACCTTTTTTAATTGAAAGATTTACCTTGTTCAAGGCCAGTTGCTGTTTATACTTTTTGGATAGATTGTTGGTTTTGAGTACATTATCTTTCATTTAAATTTACCTCCCTTATGCGGCGATAAATTTAGTATAGGTATGATTACATAAGAAAGGCTTAAGCAAACTCTTAAGAAAACCTTAAGTTTTAAGGCGGTAGCCCATTCCCCAGATGGTTTCGATGTATTCTTCATTAGGGTTGGCTTTGGCCAGTTTGCTCCTGACATTACTCATATGCACATTGATGGTGTTATCATCGCCACGGAATTCCTCGTTCCAGACACTTTCATATACGTTCGCCTTGGTAAAGACCTTTTTGGGAGATGACAAAAGCAGTGCAAGGATTGCATATTCTCGTGCCGTAACTGTCAATTGAAATCCATTAACAGTTACTGTTTTTGCTACCGTATCAACCTGTAAATCCTTGAATGTTAATTCTTTAGGATGTGGCTGTTGGGTTAGACGGCGGGATCTTCTTAAATGGGAATCAATTCTTGCAGAAACCTCTTCAATATCAAAGGGCTTCGTGATGTAATCATCTGCACCGGTTCGTAAGGCTTCGATTTTTGTTTGCTGCTCCAGCTTTGCGGAGATTACAATGACAGGTATAGGATTTTGTTCACTTATTTTTGTTAAGATCTCTTCTCCTGTCATGCCAGGCAGCATTAAATCGAGCAGCACCATATCCCATTCAGATCGTTCCAAGTAGATCATCGCTTCAGTACCAGAATAGGCCGGCTGCGGGACATAGCCGCTTTTCCGGATAATATTGCATAATAATTGATTAATATCATTATCATCTTCGACAACCAAAATATTTATTTGCTCCATTCAGTAATCACCCAGTTACTCTCCAAATTTTGTATATACAGCATAAACTTGTTTCCCCATTTACACAAATACTATCTATATAGTAAAAAGGGTGTCAGGCACCGTAAAAAGACACTTGTCTCCCCGAAGTGGACAACACCCAAATGATTATTTTATGAGTTTTCTTTTATAGACGAAGTAGTACATGCTTAATGGCCACCACAATGCGCAAAAGATGGGGTATACGGCCCAAATTGCGCTAGGGCTGGAGACGGCATTAACGGTAATAAAAAAGACCGTTAGTAATAGAGTGGCATGAAGAGAGAATGCAAAAAATGTCTTTTGTTTGGCATGATAGATGACAAGCGGCCACCACAACACAACGAAAGCCGGATAGATAGCCCACGGATGCTGTGGAAACAAGAATACATTAAGCACCGCATAATAGAAAATAATCGACGTACTCCCAATCAATGCCACGGGTAATGTTAGTGCGCGCTTCCCTAAAAAAACTAAAATCGGCCACCAGAATACTGGATAAACAGCTAAAATTGACCATGGATACTCTGGTGAATGGAGGAAATTCTCTACTGTCAAAAAGGCAATGAGCAATACGCTATATGAAAGTGACAGATGTTTATGTTTCCCATTTTTCACACAGTACACACCTATAGGCCACAACAACAATACAAAGGAAGGATAAAAAAACCATACGTATTGGCTGCTAGTTAAATAGTTAACAAGTATAAGGAAGATAATACTCATGATACTTCCTGCGACGGCAAAGCCCGGATTGAATTTTCTCATTATAATCCCTCCCTATTTTGACCGCTGCCAATGGAAATACATGGCTAGCGGCCACCATAACACCGCGAAGGTTGGATAGACAAACCAGATTGTTTGCGGCGTATAGGCAAAATTGATAAACACAAATAAAGCGATAATGAGAATACTCCCCCAAATGGAGAAACCTAAATTTAATTTTGACATATTTTTCTTCACCGGCTGCTTTACACCCAGTTCCTTTTTTAAATCCTCAATGTCACCAAAGTCTACGATTGCTTTATTGATCGCATCCTCTTCTTCCTTACCTTGCTCCATCAGGTCCAGCACTTTTTCTTCAAGATTTTCTAAAACCTCCTGCTTGACAGCCTTCTTTTGCTCACTCTCCGGAACAGCTTTAAACAGTTCATCGACATGATTTTTTAACTTTTTCACTTTAACCCCTCCATAAATAAATCGATTACCTCTTTTGTTTCTATCCATTCCGCAATCATTTCTTTTAAGTAAGCTTTTCCAAGCGTTGTAATCCTGTAATATTTCCTTTTCCCGCCTTGTGAAACGCTCCCCATGTACGATTCAATTAATTCCTTTTTTTCAAGTCTTTGAAAAACAGCATATAAGGTTGCCTCTTTTATCTGGAATCGATTGTCTGTACGTAAGCTGATTTCCTTCGATATTTCATAGCCATACCTGTCCTGTTCAAAAATCAGGCGTAAAATTATCGAATCTAAATGACCGCGAATCAGATCACTTCTAATCATCTTGTCACTTCCCTATTTCAATAACTATTCTATCTGATAGAGTAATCTTACTCGAAATTACTCTATCTGTCAAAGTAATATTAGGCCATTTTTTTAAAAAAATTAACAAAATTTTCATAACCCTTGGCCTCTTAGGTAGAGAGATTCTTATAAAATAAACTTGGAGTGATAAAAAAAGAATGGACGTGGCATATGGCGTATAAACCCCGTATTAAATCTAAGGAATTGACGCGTTGACGAAGAAACTTCAATGTGAGTGCTATATCCTAAGCTGATAAATTAATTTCCCTTCATATGGAGGAAAATCCTTATACCACACTGCCCCCGTATCATTATGAAGGGCTGCGAAAAGGACTTACATGTGTGGTCTGCCGCTCATTTTCGATTTCTGTTCACGGAAAGAAATGCGTGTGTGGTGATTGCGGGCATGAAGAGTTGGCGACAACGGCCGTATTGCGGAGTGTGAATGAATTAAAGCTTCTGTTTCCTAAAATGAGGATTACAACCAATTTGGTTTATGAGTGGTGTAGGGTTGTGAAGTGTAAAAAGACGATTAGAAGGGTTTTAGAGAGGAATTTCAAAAAGGCAGGCGTTCGACAATGGACTTATTATGTTTGAAGGACTAATCCTTTGTTTCCCTTTTGAGATTAGTCCTTCAGCAACCTTATGATGGACTAATCATTTGTTTCCCTATCGTGATTAGTCCTTCAGCGACCTTATGATGGACTAATCATTAGTTTCCCCTTCGAGATTAGTCCTTCACCGACCCTATGAAGACCTTTTTTCCAATTTCATTCATACTCTTGGTCTTAATCCGCTTGATCACATTGAAGTTATCCCTTCTCCACCCTTCGAACTTCCTCGTAAGGCTGCACCACAACAAATCCATCGCCCTCGAACCTCATTTGAATCGATTCACCGCTGCCCCTTCCAAAGAATGTTTTTAAACTGATGTCCGTTTGAAACTCAGGCTGGAGATTTCCCGACCAGGCGACGGTTGCATTTGGATCAGTGATAACCGGCTGTCCCGGCAATACCCGCAGTGTCAATGGCTCGTAGTGTGTAGTAATGGCAATCATGCCCGTTCCTTCACAGCGGACATTGAATAAACCGCCGGCCATCATCCCGGCAATCCGCTTCATTAATTTAATCTCCCACTTTATCCCCGGCTCAAATGCCAGCAAGTCATTTCCATTCACATAGATGGAATCGTTTTGCAAGTTTAGGATAATAATCTTTTTCCCCTCATCGGCAAGATACAATTTCCCCCGTCCGTTTGCTTTCATTAGCGAGGCACCTTCACCGGTGAATGCCTTTTTAAAGGCGGTCCCCAATCCGTGCTCCAAAATGCCTTCGCGATCAAACTTTATTTTCCCATGATACGCGACCATAGATCCCGCCTTTGCCCAAACAAGGCCATCCAAGTTCACTTCAAGCATCCGCGGGGTTTCTAATTCGAAAAAGCCTTCCCCTTTATCCTTTTGTTCTGTCTGTTTAATGAACTCATCCATTGAATATCTACTCATTCAACCCATCCCCTTTCCTTAATTGTATTACGTAGAAAAGATAGTAATGTTTCAATTTTGTTTTTCGCTAGATTCTTTTGCTGCACCGCTAAACAATTACCCTGATTTTTAACATAGGAATGATGATAAAGGTACACATTAGTAAGACTAACTAGTTTGGTCGTTAAGGGAGATTGGCCATGATAAAATGGGTTCGATTCATTATTGCATTTATTTGTTTTTATTCCAGCGTTCAAACAACTGTGTTTGCGGAGATGATAAAGAGAAAGCAAGTGGAGCCAACGGGGCAAGTCATCTGGGAAGTGGCCACACACAAAAAGGTCATAGCTTTAACATTTGATGATGGTCCCGATCCTGTCTATACGCCCCAAATTCTTTTACTTCTCGAAAAGTTTGGTGCCCATGCGACATTTTTTCAAATTGGAAACCGAATGGAACTGTATCCGGACATTGTCGAACAGGTTGTGGAGGCCGGTCATGAATTGGGCAATCACTCTATGACACATCCATATGAAAATAAAGTTGGCTTTCATCAGATGCGCAACGAGGTTATATTGGCAGATCGTATTATTCAAAAATACCAGCCAAACCACCCTAAATTGTTCAGACCTCCTGGGGGATACCTAGACACTGCCCTATTGCAGGAGGCGAAAGAACAAGGATACAAAGTCGTACTTTGGTCGTATCATCAGGAATTAAGAGATTGGTCCCTGCCGGGGGCACTGAGTATTGCTAATCATGTCATCAGCCATGCTCGCCATGGTGATATTCTCCTTCTTCATGATAGCGGCGGCGACCGGAGTCAGACCATCCAGGCCTTAAAGATTTTTCTACCTGCATTGAAAGAACAAGGATACAACTTTGTCACTGTTTCAGAGCTTCTCTCTTATAAATTGATAAAATAATGTCTCAAAATAATTGTTTTTAACACTGAAGCTGTTATCACAAACAGTAGAAGCAATACTGCGCCACTAATATAATAGACCATATCCGGTCTAAAACCGTTTTGGTAAAAGATAAAACATGACACTCCCAACAATGCAATCAAAAATAATTCAACCAAAAGGGCAGAAAAAATAAATAGGATATAAGGTTTAACGACTTTCGGGTGGGACACATGTTTCAGCGTAAACCCATCCCAACAAAGATTTGCTAGTTTCTCCAACTATATCACCTCATGTGGACATGCCTTTATCTAACAGTATGTCCAGCGATGAGGATTCTGTACCATTTTTCATTAAAAACTTCGTGTTATGGCTTTGGGTTAATGCTTAATGCCGCAATCATCATTAATAGGGTAAAAACTGGTAAAAAGATATTTAGGGTAAGTCCCCAAATGGCATATAATCTTGATCTTCTCACGGTTACTAGCCCCGCAAGTCCCAGAAAAAAACCGACAATTGGCAGTTGAACGATAAAGATTCCGGGAAACTCTGAGTTTTTTACTAATAGAGCTACATTTAAACCAGCTAATGAAAGTAGCGCAACCAGAAAAGATAGAAATCCAGATATCGTCGGAAGGCGTCTGTTGCCCCCTTTTTTCTTTATTCCCAGTTCCATAGTTTTACCTCCCCTACCTTCATCGTATTAATTTCTTTTACATTCTGCAGCTTTCTTAATTCCTCTGTTGGGCCGGTAATCACAGCGCCATACACCTTGATGCCGTGTTTCTTAATATAGGCAATGCGGCTTTTCAGGGACAATGATTTAGCCCGGGCGACTTTTTCAGCAACCGATTCATTTTTTTCAAGCAGCGATAAAATATCGAGAAACACTTCCTCATTTGTTTGATGATAGGATTTAAACGGGGACCACGTCGTCTGATCATATTGCGCCGGGTATCCAAGAGGTGTAATGGGTACCCCTTCATCATCCACCTGTGCTGCATCCATCCCCGTATCCACCGCTAACCAGCGAAGTTCCATATCCTTAGGCAGAATTTTATTCAGTTCCTTTGGTTTCATTACATCGTTTAATGATATATATACCTCCGCTACAGTCCCATCGGGAAGCTTATTTAACATATCCCATTGATCGTTTCTATTAAAAGGGACGGATGCTTTAGGGTGAAACAAGACTTCTGTATCCTTATCTGGATATTCCGCTAACGGCCTATCTAGATTAAGGTTCTTCTTAGGAAAGTTCGCTCTGTCTAAAAAAAAGTCAATATCATAGTTCCCAACCTTATAATCTTCCTTGCCGATTTTTTTAAATACATCAAACTTGATATTCATTGAAAAAAAGCCAATTTCATGCTCTAAGCGTAATTTTTCCAGTCCCATATTCGGTTCAGTCACATAGATCGTTTTCGTGGCAACGTCAATCAGACGGTTTGCCCTATCGTTTATGGCATAGTACATATGGGAGGCCAGCGTCATGATAGGGACAATTAATAATAGAATAGCCAGACTGATCATGATATTCGTCCTGCGGGCCATATTTTTCCCCATCGTGACAATCTCAGTTTGGCTTTTTTCGGAATAAGAGTGGACACCACCTACTTCATTCAATGATTCCTTTAGATATTTTTGATATTCATCATCTACATTATTCTTTTCATCAGTCATCCGTCTTCTTCCTTTCCTTCACTTTTTCCATGACCTTCCGCCGGCCCCTATGTAAATGGCTTTTCAAGGTATTCAAATTCATTCCCAAAATCTCCGCCGCTTCGTTGTATGTCAACTGATGCAAATCGCATAACAAGAGAACGTGCCTTTCTGCTTCTTTCAACGAGTGAATATCCTTTAATAATGATTGAAAGCCCACTTTTTCTAAGAGCTTTTTTTCCGGCGTATCCCGAGAGGAATTACTCTCATCCATTTCCGCCTGAATAACAAGACGTTTATTTTTCCGTTGAAAATCAATAAAGGCATGGTATGCAACCTTAAATAGCCATGCACGAATATTAGAGATTTCATAATCCTCCAGATGCAAATAGGCACGGTAAAAAGCCTCCTGAACCAAGTCCTCGGCGATAAAATGATCCTTTGAAAGGGAGTATAGATACCGGTATAAATCATTGACATGTTCCAGGTAAGCCTGATCTAGCTCCACTCCTGTTCCCCCTTTCACCTTAACCACGTTTAACGATAGCAAAAGGTTGCAGTTTTGGAAATTATTTCACAAAAAAATACGAACAGTTTTGTCCCTGTTCGCATCCATCCCTATACACGATTCCTTATCAAACGTTTGTTTTAAAAAAACCGCTCTATTCTTTATTAAATCTTGAGTAAGGCTTCCGCCGTTGCCAGCGTTTTATTTTTCGTAACAGCCCGTAAGAAACATGGATTTTTTCCCTTTCTAATGATATTCCCGGCTGCAGATACATCCATAAGGACTTTGGATAAGCAACAAGCTGGTCGGGATAAACGCTCCTGTGGCCGATGACAATATACGCTGTAATACAAGCCCCGACCACATATATGCCAGTTAAGCTGCCAAATAATTCATATCCCATGAATATGGCAGCAATCGGTGTATTTGATGCCGCAGCGACAACTGCAACCATTCCAACCGCTGCCCCTAGAGCAGGATTTATGCCCATTAGATGAGCAAGGACATTTCCCGTTAGGGCGCCAATCACAAATTGTGGTGTGACGATCCCGCCATAAAATCCTGACCCTAACGTGATGGCAACAAACAGCGATTTCCATAGAAACCCCAAATAGGACACTCGCTCGCCTACTAAAGCACGCTCCATCAACGGCAAGCTTAACCCAAGGTAATCCGTCGGCAACACGAAAATAAGGAAAGATAAAACAAGACCACCCATCAAAGGCATGAGTGGTTTCCAAATATGAAACCTCTCCTGAATAAAGCCAAAAAATGTGCGCGCCTGGACGAACAGCTCAATAAAGAGCCACGAAACTAGTCCACAAAGGATGCCGATGATGATTATTTTTATAAATAGCCCTTCTGAAAACTGTGATGCAACCCGTATTGGATAATAGTCATATGTAAGTCCCCATAGCGTGCTTATACGGTAAGATGTGACACCTGCGATCACAGCAGGGAAAATAACATCGTGACGAAGCCGCCCGATGGTTAACACCTCAATCCCATAGATAGCTCCTGCAATCGGCGTGCCAAACACACTAGCAAACCCAGCACTAACACCACAGGCAACCATTCGCCGTTGAAGTTCCGGATTTAAGCGAAAAAGAAGGCCAAATAACGACGCCAACGAACCACCGATATGCGAACATGGACCTTCCTTTCCAGCTGAGCCTCCGCAACTAAGCGTAATAATCGCCGTTAACGGCTTTACCCACATGGTTTTAAAAGGCAGAACCCCAGACTGCTCGTGTACAGCGGCAATCGTTGAGTCTTTATTTGTTTTCGAAGCATGGCGGTATCCATAATATAAAATGAGTCCGTTCAACAATCCGCCAAGTGGCAGAAGCACCATTTGCAGCCATAATGGGATATGTACTGTTTGACCTGTTGAATAATATAATAAAAGTAAAAATAGGCTTGTTCCGGTTCCAACAAATGCCCCCATAATCGTTGCTAAAAAAAGCCACCGAAGTAATGTTGCAATCATCACAAGCGGTTCCACGTAATAGATCCGCGAAAACATTTGTCCGTTCACCCCCCTATTGAAAATAGCACTACATGTTTAAGAAGTCTATTGATTGAAAATTTAGGATAACACCTGAAAAAACACCGTCCAAAAAAAGGAACGGTGTCAACATTTACTTATGAACAACTAAATGGGCGAAGTGAAAATGGTCAAAAGCGTGCAAGTCGTCTTCCCTGTCTGTGAAGTACAGCTCTTCAATATTCTCCGGTGAAAGATTTTCATATAAAAGCATCTGACAATCTTGCAGCTCGAGGTCAAGTTCAAAGGGATCGAAGCCGGTAACCATTGCTTCACCCGTGGCAGCAGTAATTTGCCGCATTTGAATGAGCTTCTTTGAGGCCTTTCTTTCATTAAACGCAGTGTCATCAAGATAATCAAAGACAAAGGAGCTTCCGTTTAAAGACATTTCCGAAATGGCAGTCAAGAGTTTTAAAAAATCATGTTTCTCTAAGTACATGACAACCCCTAACAAGCTAAAATAGGCAATTTGCCCGCTATCATAGCCGCTTTTTTTCAGCTCTTCAGGTAAGGAATCATGTTTAAAATCAACGGGAACAAATTTTATGTTTGCAGGAATGGCGAAACCCATTTCTTGCAGGCGCTTCATTTTGAATGCTTGGGTTGTGGGGTGGTCGACTTCATAGATGATAAAATCCTCCGGCAAGTTTTTATGGCGAAAAGCAAAAGTGTCAAGGCCGGCACCTAAAATCACATATTGTCTCACTCCACGTTCAATCGCCGACATGAGACTTTCCTCTGCATATCGTGCCCGGCTGACTAATTGAGGAACGGTCTGATTGTTCATCACCCATTCTAATTTTTCGTCAAATGATGTCAAGGATTCACTCTTTTCCGGATCGAAAAAGGCGATGGCATTTGCCCAATTGGTGCTGATTAGTTGTTTTTCCTCATCACGTAACAGTAAAGGGGCAACCCAATCATTAAAAATGGGCTTGCTGCTATTCAATGCATGGTATCCCCTGGCAAAGCAGCTTACTAATGCAGTTAAACTTTCCTTATTAGCTTCCATGAAAACTCCCCCTTAAAAAAAGAAAACTCCCAGCAAAAAGTGGCTAGGAGTTTATTTTAGGATGAGTTCACTTTATTGTCAATAAATAAATATTATAGCATATTTTTCAAGTAAAGTCAATGAATTTATTTTTATTTTTGGAAAAATAGTACCTAACACCCGTTGTTAACAGAATCGACAAAGATGTTTACCAAATCCTGCTTTCATATGCTCATCCATCAAGTTAAAATATAATGGTGTACTTGAACTGTCAATCAAAGTTTCACCTAAGTATAAAAAAAGTTAATATAAATTATTAAATATCCTAATATAGATGGAGTGTAGAAATGAATTTTAATAAACTAGAAGCGTTTATTTTGGTTGTTGAGAAAAGGAGTTTTTCAGAGGCAGCTGCTGCCTTAAAAAGTTCACAGCCGACGACAAGCCTTAAAATAAAGAGTTTGGAAGAAGAGCTTGGGATGGAGCTTTTGGAACGAGGCACATCGGGAATACAGCCAACCCCTGCCGGAAAGCTTGTTTATCAGGCCGCTAAAGAAGTAGCACAAAGATGGCGAAGGCTGGAGGATGAACTTCATGGTCTTCATGATACATTAACCGGGACCTTAACCATCGGTGCCAGCACCATCCCTGGTACCTATCTTGTTCCAAACTGGATTAAAACATTCCGAAGCCTTTACCCAAAGGTAGATGTAACCATTGAAATTGGTGATTCTAAGAAAATCCTCGATAGACTGCTGGATCATCGAATTGATATAGGAATCATTGGCCTTGAGCATGAGTCAACCAAACTCCAATTCAGGCCGATTGCCTCTGATTCACTCGTATTGATTACACCAAATGGACACCCGATGATCCATTCAGACGACTCGGAGTTTAGCCAGATTAAACAATATGATTTTGTTTTAAGGGAGAAGGGATCAGGCACAAGAAAGGTAATGGAGGATTACCTGACACTTCATGGGTGTTCACTTTCTGATTTGCATTCCGTCGTCTCCATCGGCAGTACCGAAGCCGTTATCGCTGCAGTAGAAGCAGGACTTGGTATCAGTTTTATCTCGAAGCTAGCTGCCATGCCAGCCGCAAAGGCAGGTCGGATCCAGATTATTGAAAAATTTGATCCCTATCTAAGAAACTTTTATTTTACTTCTCTAACTGATGCGGCAGACCGCCCGATCATTAAAGAATTTACGGGGCTTTTATTTAAGCAGTGATGCAATCGGATTTTACTATTTTTTTATAAAAAAGGGGGAAAGATATATGAAAGTAAGTAGAACAATGATTTTAACTTATTCTGCAATGGGTATTGCTTTAAACGTACTATTAGGAACTGTGGTCTCATCAATGAAAATTCCTTTGTTATTCCTTGATACAATTGGTACGGTTTTAGTCGCCGTCTTATTCGGCCCATGGTGGGGAGCATTAGCCGGTGGACTGACCAACGTGGTCCTCGGTGCCACAACAGGTCCATCTGCCATGTTCTTTGGGCTTGTTAATATTGCTATTGCGTTAGTCGCAGGTTACATGGCGAAAAAGTTTGACTTCAGAAAATGGTATATCGCCCTTATCACCGGAATTATGTTATCTATTATCGCACCTCTTATTGGGACACCGATTGCTGTTGCCGTCTATGGCGGATTAAATGGAAGCGGGATGGATTTAGTCGTCCTTTGGCTGCGCTCAGCAGGAGAAAGCGTTTTTGCCTCTACCTTTATTTCACGGATTACCGGCAATTTTGTCGATAAAATCATTACGTGTTTGTTGGTTATGTTCATGATAGCCCGCTTACCAAATCTAGCAAAGATCGTGAATAAGGAGAAGAAAAATGCAGCGTAGTAAAAAGATCCTGCTAGTTTCTCATTGTATCTTAAATCAGAATACCGTCATTGTCGATGAGGCCCGTGCAGAAGGTGCTGTCCTTTCAGCTGTTGAGTGGGCAATGAAAGAGGGCTACGGATTTCTCCAGCTGCCATGCCCGGAATTTACCTTTCTTGGGCTGAATCGGCCATCGATGACCTACGAACAATACAACACACCCGAGTACAGAGAGCATTGCCGGAAGATCCTGAACCCTGTCCTTCTACAAGCTGAAGACTATCTGAAAAATGATTATGACATTATCGGTCTGCTAGGGATTCAGAGTAGCCCATCATGTGACCCGACTCGCGGCATTTTTATCGAAGAGTTAACAGCGATGTTTGCCGAAAAAGGAATCACATTGAAAACCCTCTGGTATTTGCCGAATACCAGTGAACCAGAATTCAAAGGTAATCTGCACTTTATAAAATAAGGAATGCATAAAAAACAAGCCTGATCTGGAAAGCGGGCTTGTTTTTAGTTGTTTTCTATTGCAGCATATATTGTATATAATGGGGGCAGAGGTGAGAACATGGCACGTGAACGCAAATTTTCTAGGGATGAATTATTTCAGGAGACAAAACAGCTCCTTCTTCAACATGGTTATGAAGGATTTACTTTTAGCATTTTAGCAGATACTTTACACGTATCGCGCGGTGCCCTTTACAAATACTTTGAAAATAAAGAAGAGCTCATCACGAACTTTATTTTTTATGAAATGGATCAATTTCTAATTCATTTAAAGCAATTAGACCTACAACTTGGGTTCGACGCCCAATTTGATTTTCTTTTAAACCTGATATTATCATCATCAGACATTCAGAAACTCATCAGAATCGGACAGCAAATCCCAGGACATAATGAAAAGTTTGAGAAACTTCATGTTGATATGTATCAGTACTTACAAGACTTTATCGATAGAGGGAAGGCAGAAGGCAAACTACGGTCTGATATTCCAAACAACTTATTGTTGGGCTACATCTTTCAATCTGTAGCCATCCCTAATCACGGGGGGACCCCCCATTCTACTTGGGTTAGTTCCATTAAACAAATTATTCGCGAGGGAATGTTCACAAATACCTAAATTGACACCCATGTTACTTTCAAAGATAATAGTAGTGACAATAGTGTCAATTTCCTTTTACCAAAAGTGACATTTGCGTTACTTTGTAAATTTTTATAAAGAGAGGGGCTGCATCAAAAAGATGAAATCATTTTTACAAGCGATAACCGATCGAGTTTCAACCAAAAGGGGGATGTGGATTACCTTATCCATCTGGCTAGTTATGACCATCCTTTTGGCTATGTTTGCACCGAGCGCAAAGGATTATGAGGTTTCTAGAATTGATTCCCTACCAGATGATGCGAAATCTGTGATTGCTCAAAAGAAAATGGATCACTATTTTCCTAATAATGAAGGAACTCCGGCCATATTAGTTTTTCAATCCAAAGAGGGCCAAGTAGAAATTGCTAAACTAGGGGAAATTTTAGATGAAGTTAAGAGGAACGACATCGCTGGGATTGAACAAATGATTCCCATCGCATCCCTACCTCCACAAGCTGCAGCTGGTTTCCTATCAGAGGATAAAACAACGGCCTTGATTCCCCTTACCTTCGATGCTTCGCTGGAAAATAAGGAAATTAAGGAGTCATTGACAAAAGTCAAAAAGGCGATTGCAGATACATCCGAATACAAATTATATGTAACAGGACCAGCGGGAATCGCAACAGACTCTCTTGATTTATTTTCTCGTGCAGATCTTGTCCTTATTTTATCAACTGTCGGTTTAATTCTTATCCTATTAATCGTAATCTATCGTTCACCATTACTAGCATTCATTCCGCTTCTTGCGGCTGTCTTTGTCTATGAAGTCGTGAATCAAATCCTCGGAATCATGGGGAAGGCCGGGCTTGTCTTGAGTAACCAGACAATTTCAATTATGTCGATTCTTTTATTTGCGGCGATGATTGATTATTCCTTATTTGTCTTTTCCAGGTATCGCGAGGAACTCACGAACCACGAAAGTAAGTTTGATGCGATGAAGGAAGCAATGCGTGAAACAGGCATGCCCGTCTTCTTCTCAGGTGGAACCGTTTTAGCCGCCATGCTTGTGTTATTTTTTGCTCAATTTGGTGACTACCAGAACTTTGCTCCAACTTTTGCAACAACCATGTTGGTCATTATGCTGGCATCCATTACTCTTGTACCTGCCTTGTTTACGCTATTTGGGAGAAAGTCCTTCTGGCCTAAAGTTCCCCGCGTCGGTAATCGCGCAGTAAATCAACATGTTGTTTGGGGAAAAATTGGCCGCTTCGTTACCAGAAAGCCTGGTCTGTCCGTCGCTGTAATCGGGATCATTCTTTTATTATCAGCAAGCAATTTATTTAATCTAAAGTTTGAATTTGACACAATGAAATCATTCCCTGAAGATATGCCATCCCGCCAAGGCTTTGAAATTTTGGCGAAAAAGTTTGAACCTGGCGATTTAGCCCAAACGACCGTTGTATTCGAGTCAACTGCCTCAGTAACAGCTGACCAACAGGAACGTTTACGAAAAACATTGGCTGAACAGCCGCTTGTTAGTGATGTTCGCTTAGGCGGGAAAACGGAGGATAATTCCGTTCTTTATTATAGTCTGACTTTTGCCGGAAACCCGTATTCTATTAAAACCATCGATGCCTTGGAAGAAATAATTGGTTCCACCAAACAAATTACCACTGATAGCAAGGTGGATGGTAAGCTTTATTTTTCTGGTGAAACCGCAGCGAAAGTGGATGATCGTTCCGTAAACGACCGGGACGTCATTGTCATTGTGCTGCTGGAGACCATTTTAATCTTTGGAATGTTAATTATCTTAACAAAATCGGTTAAGATGCCCATTTACATGATGGGTACCATTTTAATCTCCTTCTTTGCAGCATTAGGGCTTGGGACATTCTTGAGCAACCTGATCTTTGATATTGATTCCATCAGTAATAGGGTTCCGCTTTATGCGTTTGTTTTCTTGGTTGCCCTTGGAATCGACTATAATATCATACTCATCTCAAGATTCCAGGAAGAGAGGGCAACGCATTCTGTTAAGGATGCTGTAGAAATTGCAGTTAAAAACACAGGCGGAGTCATCTCCTCTGCCGGTATTATTCTAGCTGCCACCTTTGCCGTATTAATGACCCAGCCGATCCAGCTGTTATTTACCTTCGGCTTTATTGTTGCAGTCGGAATCTTATTAGATACCTTCTTAATTAGAGGTGTCCTGCTGCCTGGATTAATTGTTTTATTGGAAAAAGATAAAAAGGTTAGTGAAAATAGATAGAACCTATAAAGAGAGGCAGCCACAAATTTTTTGGCTGCCTTTCTTTCTTTATATGACTGCTTTACGAAGTGATTGGCCCCTTCAATTGAGACGTTACAGACACCCCTTCAAATATCTTCCCGGGATTTAAAATATGGTTCGGATCAACGGATGCTTTGATCCCCTTCATAATCGGTAAAAGATCTCCATGTTCTTGCCGCAAGAAGGCTTTCTTGCCGAGACCTATCCCGTGCTCACCAGTGCAGGTCCCTCCTTTGGACAATGCAAACTGGACAATCTGTTTATGGACTTCCTCTACGCGCTTCTGTTGTTCTTTACTATTTGGATCCACTGGTAATACCGCATGATAATTGCCATCACCCACATGCCCAAAAATGGCTGCATCGAGACCCTCTTCTTCGACTACATTCCTAGTATGTGCTAATGCACTGGTTAGTTCGGACAGTGGGACACATACATCTGTAGACATCATCCCCATCCCCGGATTTGCTGCTAAAATAGCAAAGGCTACATGGTGCCTGGCTTCCCAAAGCTGGGCCCTCTTTAGGGAATCATTTTCAAATTCAAACGTGGCAGATTGTTCACCACTGATAATTTCTCGTGCCTGTTCGACGCTATACGCTACATCAGGTCCGTTGCCGCTGAATTCCATAAACAAAGTGGGTTCCTCACGATAGGTTGTGTTTTTATAGGAATTTACGGCTTTGATGGTCTTTTCATCCACTAACTCTATTTTTCCAATTGGAAGTCCAGCCTTTAGCAACATCGTAGCTGCTTTCCCAGCTGCTTCAATCGATGGGAATGTTGCTTTCACATCAGAGATAACCTCCGGAATTCCTTGCAGTTTTAGAATAATTTCCGTAAAGATCCCTAATGTCCCTTCCGATCCAACGAAAAGTCCAGTTAAATTGTATCCTGCCGATGATTTATAGGAATAACCGCCGCTCCGAATAACCGAACCATCTGCCAAAACGAGCTCCAATCCCAGCACCTGATCGCGCATGACTCCATATTTAACACTATTTGTACCGCTGGCATTCGTTGCCGCCATTCCTCCAATGGAGGCGTCTGCCCCGGGATCGATAGGGAAAAAGAGACCATGTTTCTTTAACGCATGATTCAATTGATCCCTTGTGACACCCGGCTGAACTGTGACCAAAAAGTCATCCGGCCTGATCGAGAGAATTTGATTCATCAGCGTGAAATTGAGGGTAATTCCTCCGTTGACAGGGATAATGTGCCCTTCCAAGCTTGTTCCGGCCCCAAATGGGACTACTGCAATAGAGTGCTCATTGGCAAACTGAACAATCCTGCAAACCTCTTCTTTTGAAATAGGGAAAACAACTATATCGGGCATTGCGGGTGTGTGGTATGCCACCCCTTTACTATGCTGTTCCAAGACCGTCTGATTAATCGAAACCCTCTCACCATCACCGATAATACGTAACAACTCATCATAAAGCTTCACTGTGGAACCTCCTCCCAAAATAACGGTGCCTGACACCCTTTCTACCTTCCCTCTAGTATTAATAGCTCAGGGTTTTCAATGAATGAGTGAACGTCCGTCATAAAGGCATTTGCTGGGGCACCATCAATGACGCGGTGATCAAAGGTAATGGACATCCCCATCACATCGCCAATGATGATTTGATCATCCTGGACAATTGGTTTCCTTTTAATACTGTGTATGCCTAGGATGGCAACCTCTGGGTAGTTAATAATCGGTGTTGCATACCAGCCGCCATTTCCGCCTGTGTTTGAAATCGTAAAAGTACTGCCTGTGAGCTCGTCAGTCCTTACCTTTCTTTCTCTGGCTCGAATCGAAAGATCTTGAATCTCCTTTGCTATTTCTAAAATTGTTTTTTGATCCGCATGTTTAATGACAGGGACCATTAGGCCCGCGTCTGTCGCCGTTGCAATCCCGATATGGATTTGTTTCTTATAAACAATCTCCATCCTTTCATCATCAACGGATGCATTAAAGATTGGATGGCGTTGAAGTGCTTTTGCAGCTGCTTTCACAAAGAACGGAAGATACGTCAACTTGACTCCCACCTTTTCAGCATGGTGCTGCAACTGTTTTCGCCATTCAACCAGTTTCGTGATCACTACTTCGTCCATGCCACTGCAATGGACAGCCTTTGATTTTGAAAGAGTCATATTTTCATAAATTCTTTTCCGCAATCCCCGAATCGGTTCCCTTATTTCTTCAACCACTTCCCCCTTCAACAATTGTTCCGGTTGTAGCGCAGAAACAACCTTTGGAGTAGCTGACGCGATCGCGACGGCAACCTCCTTAGTAGCTCGGATGCCAAAGGATCTTACATCCTCTTCCGTTACCTTGCCAGCCTTACCTGTCGGCGTCACTTCTGTTATATCAACCCCTAGTTCCCTTGCCAGTTTTCTTACGGACGGTGCCGCTATGACTCGTTGTTTCGGTAAAAGGTTGGCTTGAGTAGGTTGTCTTCCGTCCTGTTGACTGATTGACCACTGCTGTGTGGAATTTTGGGGTGAGGATTCTTGTGGGAGGGGGGTAATCGCCTCCACTCGGTGATTATTTTCAAGAACGGTAAAAAGGATTTCGCCCACCTTAACCACATCACCACTTTTTGCTCCAAAGGATTGAATGGTTCCACCTACAGGTGAGGAAATTTCTACAACCGCTTTATCCGTCTGTATTTCTACTAGATTTTCATTTTCCTTTACTTGGTCGCCGACGTTTTTGAACCAAGTAAGGACTTCCGCTTCGTGTAATCCTTCACCTATGTCAGGTAATCGAAATTCGTATGCCATTCCTTATGCATCTCCTATTCCTTAATGCGAAAATACTTCCTTCATGCCTTGAATGATTCTGTTGGCATTAGGCAGCCATTCATCCTCCACCGACGGTACCGGATAAGGGGTATCAAAACCAGTTATTCTAATAATCGGTGCCGTTAGGTGAAATAATGCCTTTTCATTGATGAGCGCGGAGATCTCGGCGCCTGGTCCCCCGGTTTTCACTGCTTCATGAACAATGATCGCCCTCCCAGTCTTTTGCACGGAAGTCAGAATCGTTTCCTCATCGATTGGGGAAATCGTCCTTACATCAATTATTTCAACAGTTGTATTTGTCTGCTTTTCCCATTGCTCGACTACCTTACTGACAAGCGGTACACTTGGTCCCCAAGTAATGATCGTTAACTCTTCACCTTGCTTTAACACACGAGCCTTTCCTATCTCAATCACATAATCTTCCTCCGGTACTTCTTGTTTGAAAGCCCTATAAAGCTTCATTGGTTCAAGAAATAATACCGGATCATTATCACGAATCGCCGCCGTTAATAATCCCTTAGCATCATAGGCATTACTTGGCATAACCACCTTCATCCCAGGCGAATGCAAAAACAAACCTTCTAAACTATCAGAATGGAGTTCCGGGGTTCTTACTCCTCCACCAAATGGTGCCCTGACGACCATTGGTGCCTGCAATACACCACCAGACCTAAATCGAAGTCTCGCAGCCTGTGCCACCATCTGATCCATCGCTTCGTAAATAAATCCAAAAAATTGAATCTCAGCGACTGGACGTAACCCCCTGCTTGCCATCCCAACGGAAGCTCCAATAATGGCCGACTCTGCGATTGGCGTATCGACAACGCGTTCTTCCCCAAATAGCGCCTGCAGGCCATCTGTGGCACGGAAAACCCCGCCGTTTTTGCCAATGTCCTCACCTATGCAAATGACTCGCTGGTCCCTTTCCATTTCCTTTCTCAAGGTAAAATTAATCGCCTCAATCATCGTCATTGTGGTCATCACTTCAATACCCCCTCTGTTGGAATGGAGTTCAGCTGCTCTGTAAGCTGGTTTGTCTTTTGCTCATAGACCAACCCAAATATTTCTTCAACCTTGCTTCTTGGTGTGTTGACAGCGAGTTCAAATGCCTCTGAAACCTTTTTGTCGGCCCATTCATATTCTTTTTGTTCCAGCTCTTCATTCCAGATTTCTTTTTCCATGAGAAAAGCTTTCATTCTCTTCAGTGGATCCATTGCCAGCCATTTCTCTAGCTCACCACTATCCCTGTATTTGGTCGGGTCATCAGCCGTCGTATGCGGCCCTTGTCTGTATGTAATAGCCTCCACTAATACAGGTTTTCCCTGGCGAGCACGTTCAAGTGCCTGCTTCATGGTAGAATAAACGGCAAGTGCATCATTACCATCCACTTGAACCCCGGTAATGCCATACGCTACTGCTTTTTGGGAAATCGAGGCACTGCCCGTTTGTTTTGAAATCGGTACACTTATCGCCCACTGATTGTTTTGAACGAAAAAGACGACTGGAAGTTTATAGACACCGGCAAAATTTAACGCCTCGTGGAAATCGCCCTCGGAAGTGCCGCCGTCGCCAATGTAGGCGACACTTACACTATTTTCCTTATTGTATTTTCCTGCCCAGGCACCACCGACAGCATGTAGACACTGGGCCCCAATGATAATTTGCACAGGGAAAACATTGGCTGATTCAGATGCCGTGCCCTTGAGATGTCCCATGGTATAAAGGAAAAAATTCTCCATTGGGACTCCGTGGACCAAACTGACACCGACTTCCCGGTAGCTAGGATAGACCCAATCCTGTTTTTCTAAAGCGAAAGCGCTGCCAATTTGTGCCGCCTCCTGGCCAATCATGGGGGCATACGTACCGATTCTCCCTTGACGCTGCAATTTTAAGGCTCGTTGATCAAACGATCTCGCTTGAATCATCCATTTATACAAGTTAATCAGTTCCTCATCCTTTACGTCCGGACTTTCACCGGTAAGCTTCCCGTTTTCATCCAGGTACTGAATTTTCTCGACTACCGTTTCATTAGGTTCCAACCACATAGATTTCCCTCCATATTCGAATTGGATTTCTGAAAATTGACATGATGTCAATAGTATATATTTTCCTTAATAGCGATGTCAATGAAATGTCAGAAGGTTCAGAAATTATACCGTTTTTCCTGTTCTCTCCTGAGCTCTATTAATAAGCGGCTACTCTTGTGACACTAATTGAGCTATTATTTCATGATTAGGACAAAAAACATCTCCTTGGATGATAATCGCAAGGAGATGTTTTTATACACAACTAAAGGAGCTTTTTTGCTATTGCCCGACCGGCTACTCTTCCCGAAAAAAGACAGCCGCCGACAAACGTGCCTTCAAGTGAACGATATCCATGTACTCCACCGCCACCGAACCCCGATGCTTCTCCTGCCGCATACAGACCTGGAACTGGATCTCCTGTAGCATTAAGAACTTGCCCCGACAAATCAGTCTGCAAGCCGCCTAACGTTTTTCGGCTTACGATATGCAAACGGACTGCAATCAAAGGTCCATTTTTCGGATCAAGAATTTTATGCGGTGTTGCGACGCGGATTAGTTTATCCCCAAGATAATTCCGTGCACCCCGGATTGCTGTTATTTGAAGATCCTTCGTAAATTTATTTTCCAGTTCGCGATCTCGTGCTTTTATTTGGCGCTCAATTTCTGAGAAATTTAACAGGTTTTCTCCTGTCAATTTATTCATACCGGCTACTAAATCGCTCAAATTATCTTCAATGATAAAGTCTTCCCCTTTGTCCATAAATGCTTTTACAGGACCAGATGCCCCAGGCAGCGCTCTGCCTACTACTTTTCGAATACTTTTTCCTGTTAGATCCGGGTTTTGTTCCGAACCGGAAAGGGCAAATTCCTTTTCGATAATTTTCTGCGTTAAAATAAACCATGAATAGTCATAGCCTGTCTTTTGGATCGCTTCAAGCGTTCCTAATGTGTCAAACCCAGGAAAATTGGGTGCAGGGAAACGATTGCCTCGTGCATCTAACCAGATTGATGAAGGCCCTGGAAGGATTCGAATCCCGTGATTAGCCCAAACAGGATCCCAGTTTTTAATTCCTTCGGTATAGTGCCACATACGGTCACGGTTTACCATTCGACCGCCTGCTTCTTCGGTAATGGCAAGCATCCTTCCATCCACATGTGCGGGTACACCTGAAATCATCTGTTTTGGGGGCTTCCCCATTCGACTAGGCCAATTTTTGCGGACTAGATCATGGTTGCCACCTATACCACCACTGGAAACCAGCACGGCTTGTGCCTGATAGGCAAAGTTTCCAACCACCTCTCGACTGCTGGCCTCACCGCGGGCAGCAGAACTTGGGACAAGAACAGAACCGCTCACACCAACAATTGCCCCGTTACGATTTATCAGATCGTCAACCCGATGTCGCGGACAGTATTCGACTAATCCCTTTTTCATATGCTCCCGGACTCTCCGTTCAAACGGTGCCACGATGCCTGGCCCCGTTCCCCAAACAATATGGAAGCGCGGGACTGAATTTCCATGTCCGTCGGCAAGATAACCGCCACGTTCTGCCCATCCTACTACTGGAAAAAGGCGCACTCCCATATCATATAGCCATGAACGTTTCTCCCCTGCGGCAAAATCTACATATGCCTTCGCCCATTTTACCGCCCAGTAATCTTCATCCAATTCCCTGTCGAAACCAGCTGTTCCTACCCAATCCTGCCATGCTAATTCTTTCGAATCTTTTATTCCCATTCGCCGCTGTTCCGGTGAATCAACTAGGAACAAACCACCGAAGGACCACCATGCCTGTCCGCCCATGGATGCCTCAGGTTCCTGATCTAACAGCAAAACCTTTTTACCGGCATCGGCAATCTCCGCTGTCGCTACTAACCCCGCAAGCCCGGCCCCTACTACGATGACATCAAATTCCACAGGACAAATCCCCCATCCATTATCATGTACTTGTTATTTTTTCACCAGAAATTACTGACTTTTTAGATAATTATACAATTAAAAAGGTACTCCTAACCACTCCAATAAGAAAAATAACAAAGTGACCATCGGCAGCATACGTAAGCGCTGAAAATGATTAGCGGGTAAAATACTAAATAGTAAAACAGCGCCGAAAACAGCAAGTCCACTGGAAACTGAAAAAGTATAGAAAAAGGTATTGCCCTTAACCAAGAGCATACTAATAGGTAAAGCCGCACAAAACGCGGCCCGCCAGCCATTTCCTTTGGCGTACCACACCAGATAACCGGCTAGCGGCGAAAGCAAGGCAATACCGCTCCAATAGATAAGATCATCCTTTGGTGAAAATCCTAACAACACCATCGAATATATATAATAAGTACTAATCATTGCAGTCAAAAAGACAAATACGTGTAATGCTGCGACTTTAGGCGAACGACTTCGCATGGCTATGATTGATGCTACGACTACCCCAAAAACTGAGTAAGTTCCTATTAATTTTGCAGACAGGCCCAATAAGGCACCCAATAAAAATACCCACAATACTCTTACTACTCTCTGGGATAGGGGAGGCACTTGATCCGACTTTGCTCTGATATAAACCAGCTTTTCCTTCATATTTTTTGTACCCTTTGCGTCTCATTCACTATCATCACCTCTATTTACATAATTTTACCAGATCCCACAAAGGTATTAAAACACGTATTCTATTCTTTTGATGCAACCTAGTTTCATGAAGTTTGATAATTTTGAAGATACTTTTAAGTATGGTATGTTAGTAAGGAAAAAACTATTGGGGGTTAAAAAATGGTCCTGCCAAATTTTAATGAAAACTTACAAAAATACGCAAAACTTTTAGTAGCAAAAGGAATCAACGTTCAGCCCGGTGATTGGGTAAAAATGACGATTACTGTGGATCAAGCTCCATTAGCTCGTTATATCACCCAAGAGGCATATACGTTAGGGGCAGAAAAAGTAATCGTTAAATGGTCTGATGATGAAATCAGCAAGCTGCATTACTTACATCAACCTGTAGAAGTGTTGACGACCATTCCTGAATACGAAATTCATGAATCCGAAGACCATGTGTTAAATCATCGAGTAAGTCGTCTATCGATTGTCTCAAGTGATCCTGGATTACTAAATGAAGTCGATCCCGCTAAAATCGGTGCCTATCAAAATATAGCTGGAAAAGCATTCAGTGCCCAGCGTATTGCCACACAAAATGATGATTTGAAATGGACTGTTGCTGCCGCTGCCGGTGCAGGTTGGGCTGCAAAAGTGTTCCCGGACTTATCATCTTCTGAGGAACAGGTCGATGCCTTATGGGATCAAATCTTTAAAACCTCCCGTGTTTATGCAGATGACCCAATTGCTGCATGGGATGACCATAAACAAACATTGAATGAAAAAGCGGCGAAACTAAATGAAATCCAATTTGATGCCCTTCACTATACAGCTCCAGGTACGGATTTAACGTTAGGTTTACCAAAGAACCACATTTGGGCCTGTGCAGAGAGCTATAATCCTAAAGGGGAAGAGTTTATTGCTAACATGCCGACGGAGGAAGTCTTCACGGCGCCTGATACCCATCGCATGGATGGTGTGGTTCGCAGCACCAAACCGTTAAGCTATGCCGGGACATTAATCGAAGGCATTGAGGTTCATTTTAAGGATGGCAAAATCGTGGATATTTCTGCTGAAAAGGGCGATGAGGCGATTAAGAAGTTGGTTTTTGATAACGAAGGCGGTACAGGCTTGGGTGAAGTGGCCCTAGTACCAGATCCATCACCTATTTCACAATCCGGAATTACTTTCTTCAATACCCTTTTTGATGAAAATGCCTCCAATCACTTAGCCATCGGATCAGCTTATCCGACTACCATTCAGGGTGGCACAAAGATGAGTCAAGAGGAACTATTGAAGCACGGCATGAACACTTCCACCGTACACGTCGATTTCATGATAGGTTCTGACCAAATGGATATCGATGGCATTAAGCAAGACGGCACCATTGTTCCCATCTTCCGTAATGGGGACTGGGCGTTTTAGGAAGCGCGTGAAGCGCGGGGACGGTTCTTATGCTTCAGAAGCATAAGAACCATCCCCCCTGCTTCCACCTACTTTATCTCCGATACTGCCACTTCCTGATAGGCTTTGAAGAAGGCACTGCAAAATGTATCCCATTCGATTGCTGCTTCCATGGACCCCTCACTTACTTCGCCTAGAACCGGTCGTTGCAGCAGGTCTTGAAGCTGTTCCGAAAAGGCTTGAATGGTTTCTTGAGAGGCTCCTTCAAGAACATGACGAACGAAATCAGACGGAGGATACCAATCAGCTACTCTACTAATATCACGATAAATCTGGGTTAATAAGAGGTTTCGTGGTCCTTCCCATTGTTCGTTTACGACGACATCCCTAAATATCCGTGGAAGCGCGGAGAACTCTTCCATCACGCCATGACCGGCAAACACTGAGATAGCCTCACGTACTATTTCTACTCCCTCTTTGGTAGCGCCAATTTTTTGCAATAAAATTAGTTCCCGTAGATTAAATAATTGCTTTCTGGTTTCAAGCGGGTGGTCTGATTTTAGTCCGGGATTGAGTGGCTTTTCAAGTCGCAGGAAGAGATCATAAATTTTAAAGGCACCTGCTGTTGTACGCTGTGCCGCATTTTCTATTTGCATTAACTTGCTGGCTGCAAGTGGATAGTCTTTTATCTTTTTGCCAAAAACGGAACGGAATTCACTATAAAGATTTGCTTCTCTTGATGCACGGAGCATAAATCCGGCACAGGCAATGCCAATTTCAAGACGGGACAACGTCAGAACTATTCCCACTGCCACGGCTATCCCTTTATCTTTTGGACCGATTGGATAGGCAAGGGCACCATTATATTGAAATTCACCTGTCGGAACCTCCGCAGTACCCATTTTCCATTTAATCCGGTTAATTTGATATCCATTTCTCTTTTCCTTTTCTTTATCCCCTGGAAGCCATGAAGGAACAATAAAAGTGGATACCTTATTTGACCCTGAAATCTTTGCGGTAACCACGGAATAATCGGCATGGGCCACCGAGCAAAAGAATTTATTCCCATATAACCGATAGTTTTTTCCATCCGGCACGGCTTCTAGTAGATTAGCAGGTAAATCAGAGCCGCCCTGAATTTCTGACATAAACTGGGCACCAATGGCAAATTCGCCGTTAGCCCCCTCTTTTGTCTGCATTAATATCTCATGGAGTTCTGGATGTGCCTCATTCGGAAATTCTTCGAGTAGAGCAATTAAGCCATGGGTACATGTTAAGGGACATGTAACCCCCGCTTCTCCCAATTGATGAATTAACATTCGTTTCACAAAACTTTCCCAAGTCGGCATTTGACTAGAAAACAGCCCTTCACCAAATACTCCTTTTTCTAATTGATGTGTTTCCGGTGGACGAACCACTCTGTCGATCCTATGATTAAACGCATCATAGTGTAGCATGTGAGGGCGGACCTCCGGCCTTGCACTTTGTGCAGCTAAATGATTCCATTTGGAGGAAACCGTTGGTGAAAAGGAAAGAATTTTTTCATGAATTTGTTCAAACTCCATACCAGTGAATTTTTCCGTTGCTTTCTGCAAAAATGGTTCATCACGATACCAATCAAGATTTTCACGCTTTTCTACGAATTCATCAAAGGTGTAGGTGTTTTTCCCTCTAGTTTCCGTGTCCTGGGAAGTAAGGCTCATCAACTAATCACTCCTTCTTTTCAATTGACAAAATGGATTATTCAGAATTATTATAATGTTATGTTAACGTTAACGTCAACTAGGAGGATAAATAATGTCAGAGGAACGTCTTTTTTCAATAAGCGAACTAGCAACCATGTTTGATGTCAGCTCCAGAACCATTCGTTACTATGAAGAAGTCGGAATGCTAACGTCAGAGACACGCGACAGCTTAACCAAGCAAAGAAGTTATACAACTCAAGAAAGAAGAAGGTTAAAAATGATTCTCCGCGGCAAAAACCTCGGCTTTAGCTTGCAAGAAATAAAAGAAATGATTGAGTTGTATGAAGCAAATCCTGAGGGTGAAGAAGAGAAGAAAAGAATCATCCAGCATGCTGACCGAAAAATTCAGGATATCAATGATCAGATTTTACAATTGGAAATGTTAAGAGATGAGATCATTGCTCATAAGGTGAGGTATTTACAAAAAAGGTGAGAAATACTGGTCTAAAGAAAACACATAAAGCCGATGGCTCGGAGTGTCCAGGATACCGTGAAAAAGGATTAAGGAATTTTGCTGTGGAACCGATTCAGATCATGAAGGACTGCGAAATTTGGCAGTCTTTTTTAGTTGTAATTGTCCAATTTTGGCCATACAATAAAGAAATAAAGAAATAAAATTATAAAATTTTAAAGAAATTGTGTTTTTTTTTGAAAAGGGGGAATAACTTATGGTATTAGCTACTTTACCGAAAGGAAGAGAAACCATGAGTGAGATGAATAGAAAGCCGATTAGACGTGTGAAAGTGTCCAGGCAGCGCCAAATTAATATCCCAAAAGATTTTTATGATGCTTTGAATTTATCTGATGAAGCTTTTATTGAATTTAATGGGAAAGAAATAATTATTCGTCCGGCTGAATATGAAGTTGTCGATTTTTCAGAGGATATTTTAAAAGATCTTGTCCGTAAAGGTTATAGTGGGGAGGAGTTAATTTTCCACTTTACTCGCATTAAGGCTGAGATTCCTAATGCTTTAGATCGTATGGCTAAAGAAGCTATGCAAAATCCAGTTCTTAATGGAACAAATGATTTGGACGATTTCTTGGATTCAGTGGAGGACGACGAAGAAAATGAATGAGGTGCTACCATACGTATTAAGTGATCGAGCAGCAAAGACTTTAAAAAGGATAAGAAAAACTGATCGTACTTTATATGAAAAAATGTTGGCTGGCATTATGGCGATTCGTCTGGATCCGAATGTGGGGGAGCCGAAAAAAGGAGATTTAAAAGGATATAGTTCTCTTGATATCAGCCATATGCGTACCAATTATGAGTTATGTTATAAGCTGGAGCTTAATGAAAACGGTGACGTGGTTCTCATTGTTCTAATGGGGCCACGTGAGAATTTTTACGATGATTTAAAACGATATTTGAATTTGTAAGGCTGGGGAACCGGTCTTTTTCTGTGAAAACCGAAAGAAATGTCCACGCATAACGTCGATGAAGGACATTCCCCGCAAAAATCAAAAGAATTGTCCTTCATTATTGAGCTCTAATGATCATTTTAACGTAATGGGACTTCTTATATATCCTCTATCCCTATGATATAAAACAAGAGCAATCACTAAAAATCCTGATGCAATCCAAATAGATGCATTCCCTATATAAGTGGTGGTCACTGTCCCGGTTAAAGCACCAAATAAAAAGGAAAGAATAATGCCGTTGAATTCTTTAAACTTCTTCTTTGCTTCCGGATTATGTTCAATAAATGCCGCATATGCTGCTTGTGTTGCGGTTCGAAGGTTGCCTGTTGTCATCGTCGAGTTATATGCCCACTTATCAAGTTTATTGAATGTAGAGATTTGCAATGATGATACAAATGAAATACTTACCGTTACCGCTAAATTCGGGGCACCACTCGGCAAAATACCGACAACAACCAATACCACGCATTCCAAAATAAGGATCGAACGTCTATAGCTATGCAAAGCTTGCCTTATCTGAGGAAGCTTCACTACCTCGGATACTAAAACCCCCAGAATAAAAGCTGAAATGGGAACAATATAAAGGAGAGAACTTTTCCACTCCCCATTCGCCACTTTTACCGCAAATAAAACGATATTCCCTGTCTGGGCATTTGCAAATACTCCATCTCTGCTTACGAAAGTATACGCATCTAAAAAGCCACCAACTATCGCCAACAATACAGCCAGACGGACTGAATTTGACGCTAACGAAGGAATTTTCTTCTGTTTGTCTATCATATGATGTTCACCTTGATTCAATAATAATGTACAATTTGTAGCAGTGGAAGCAGGGGACGGTTCTTGCGCTTTATTTTAAAATAAATTAATCAAACGTTTAATTAGGTAACCTTGTTTGTCATTCCAAGTGTCCCTCGGTTTAACCAATTGTTTGATTAGTTTTACCAGACCAGTCATACCAGGGTCTCTTGCCATTCAATCAATTGTTTGATTAGTTTTTGTACCTATTCTGTTAGTATCCATACCCCCAGATAATTGACCACCTCTACCAAACACCTTTTTATATTAATCCTTTGATTTAGTGGCTTCAACCACTTTCTTTAATGTTGAATTGATATTTTGTAAGCTTATGAGAATAAAACCAAGCATGACAAAAGTTACGATCTCACCAGTATAAATGGAGACAATAGCCAATATTACCGCATACGCAGCATATAAAAAACCGTTCATTACCGTTCACCCCCTATATTTTCCATTAATTTACGTCTCCATTTTAACATAGTCTTCCAATTCCCTTGCTTATTAAAAAAGAAAAACGCTTGAGCCCAAGCGTTTTTTTAAAAGTTTATATAATCATCTTTTTATCGGATTGTAGTTGAAGTTCCTGTTCTCCCAAATCGTCCTGCTCACGATTCTTTTTGATTTTAAAGTGATAAATTAAATAGCAGGCAATGACAAATGGAACTCCGCAATACAGTGCAACTCGCTGCTCAGAATCAAATGCTAAGCTGAGTAGGACGATAATGTTTAACGTTAATCCCAGGATTGGCAGGAATGGGAATAACGGTGTTCTGAATTTAAGGTCTTCCACTTTTCCGCCTTCACGAATGAATTTCCTGCGGAAGGCAATTTGTGAAGCGGTGATGGAAATCCAGCCAACTTGCGCACCTAGTCCCGCGACAGAAATAAGCCATACAAACACAGTACTAGCAGCTACTACACTTGATAATAGTGATAATAGGGCAATTCCAATAGTTAAAATAAGGGCATTAACAGGAACTCCTCTTTTCGATACCTTCGTTAGTAGGGGACTAGCCATTTTCTCCCTTCCCATGGCATACAACATCCGGGTTGCAGCATAGAGACCAGAGTTCGCCACAGAAAGTAATGCTGTTAAAACAACAAAGTTCATAATATCTGCTGCATATGGGATTCCAATACTATCAAATACCACTACGAATGGGCTTTCAATTACTCCAGCTTTTTCCGTTGGTATTAAACCTGATAAAACAAAGATGGCTAATACAAAGAAGAAAAGAGTCCGCCAAACGGTTTGTTTAATCGACTTTGGAATCGTTTTTTCAGGCTCTTCACTTTCTCCCGCGGCGATCCCAATTAATTCTGTACCTTGGAACGAAAAGTTTACGGTAATCATCGTGATTAGTAAGGCTGTTATCCCATGTGGCAAGAGGCCGTGTGCGGTGAAATTCGTCATAAATGGCGCCGGCTGGCCGCCTTTCATGTGAATAAACCCAAACATGGCAGCTCCACCTAATACAATAAACGCTATGATAGCAAAAATTTTAATACTTGAGAACCAAAATTCAGCCTCACCAAACGCACGAGCTGAAAGTGCATTTAGGGCAAATAGAACGATGGCAAATATCGCACACCAGATCCAAATCGGAGAATTAGGAAACCATCTTTGCATTAACTGCCCCGCAGATAGTAATTCCAGTGCAACCGTCACAGCCCACCCTAACCAATAAAGCCATCCAAGGGCAAATCCAGTTCCTGGGCCAATAAATTTCGTCGTATAGGTTTGAAACGAGCCGGAGACTGGCATTGCCACCGACATTTCACCAAGGCAAAGCATCGTCAAAAACATGATGAAGCCGCCAACGATATAAGAAAGGATGGCACCGGCTGGTCCTGCATGAGAAATCGTATAACCTGACCCTAAGAAAAGACCTGATCCGATAACCCCTCCTAAAGAGATCATAAATAAATGTCTTGACTTCATTGTTCGTTTTAATTCATGTGTTGAATTAGATTCTTGTAGATTCATTAAGTTTCCCCCTTTTCCCCCAAAAAGAATGCGCTTCCATTAAAAAAGTGTTGAATAGGATAATTCTTTTCACAAGTAGTGCTTTCAGTCTTCCTCTGTATAAGAAAGAATAAGACAATATTCGACATTAAGCAACAACTACTTCTTTCTAAATTATCCCTAAATTCACAAAATAATAATGCAATTTCCGTGCCAAACAATACTTGCTTAATTGTGAACATATTTTGACGAAAGCTGCCAATATTTTTTGCATCTTCATTAAACTTTTTGCACATACACCGCAAAAAAAACATCCCCTCCGAATGGAAAGGATGTTTTTTTTAGCGCTGGGTTCTTGCAAAAATATCTTTACACCCAGCCACGGAATCGGGAAGCTTCTGCTGCTTTTTTTATCCCTGTCATATAGGCGGCTAACCGCATATCCACCTGATGAGCAGCAGCTGTTTGATAAATATTTTCAAAAGACTCAATCATGACCTTGGCTAATTTTTGATGAACTTCTTCTTCCGACCAATAATAGCCTTGATTATTTTGCACCCACTCAAAATAAGAAACGGTTACTCCGCCGGCACTCGCCAAAATATCAGGGACAAGGAGGACTCCACGTTCTGTTAAGATACTGGTTGCTTCAAGTGTTGTTGGTCCATTCGCTGCCTCCACGATAATCGAGGCTTTAATATTTGCCGCATTCTTAGCCGTAATTTGGTTTGAAATCGCTGCAGGAACAAGAATGTCACACTCTAACTCAAGTAATTCTTGATTTGTAATCGTATCTTTAAACAGTTGAGAGAATGTACCGAAGCTATCCCTTCTATCTAACAAATAATTGATATCAAGCCCATTCGGATCATACACACCGCCGTAAACATCCGAAACAGCAACGACTTTTGCCCCGGCATCATGTAGAAACTTCGCTAAAAAGCTACCTGCATTGCCAAAACCTTGAATGACCACACGTGCACCTTTTAACTCCATCCCCTTTTTCTTCACTGCTTCTTCAATACAAATGGTTACTCCAGCAGCAGTCGCCGTTTCCCGGCCTTGCGAGCCCCCCAAAACAATTGGTTTTCCCGTGATAAATCCCGGTGAGTCGAATTCACGTAATCGGCTATATTCATCCATCATCCACGCCATTATCTGCGAATTGGTATACACATCTGGTGCCGGAATATCCTTTGAAGGACCGACAATTTGGCTAATCGCGCGGACATATCCACGGCTTAATCTTTCAAGCTCTCTAAAGGACATTTTTCGTGGGTCACAGATAATTCCACCTTTTCCGCCTCCATAAGGAAGATCAGTGATTCCACACTTTAAGGTCATCCAAATGGACAAAGCTTTTACTTCTTCTTCATTTACTTCTGGATGAAAGCGAACGCCACCCTTTGTTGGGCCGACGGCATCATTATGCTGAGAACGATAGCCTGTAAAAATTTGTACCGAGCCATCATCCATTCGAACGGGAATACGAACGGTCAATAATCTGATAGGATCTTTTAATAGTTCATACATTTCGTTCGTATAGCCCAATTTATTTAATGCCTTTTGGATAACCGTTTGCGTAGAGTAGAATAAATTTAATGATTCTTCCTCTTTTTGTTGATCTTTTTCCAAATTGTTAAGTTCAGCCGTAGTAACCGTCATGAAAGACACCTCGTGGAATTTATAGAATAAAATAAGTGCACGTCTTTTAAAAAACTAGGAAAGGACCTTTTTAATTTTCTCGATCGCCCAATCGATTTCTTCTTTTGAAATAATTAATGGCGGTGCAAAACGAATCACTGTATCATGCGTTTCTTTACAGAGTAACCCTTCCTCTTTTAATTGCTCACAAAATGGCCTTGCTTCCTCTGTCAATTCAACACCGATGAACAGGCCTTTGCCCCTAACATCTTTAATCATTGGGTTATTGATTGTTTTTAATTGATTAAGAAAATACTTCCCTAATTCAAGGGAGCGTTCAGCTAATTTCTCTTCCTCAAGCACATCTAATGCTGCAAGGGATACGGCACATGCCAGTGGATTTCCGCCAAAAGTCGACCCATGTGAGCCTGGATTAAATACACCTAGAACATCAGCATTCGCCACCACGCAAGAAATTGGGAACACTCCGCCGCCGAGCGCTTTTCCTAAAATCAACATATCTGGCTCAACATTTTCCCAATCACATGCAAACATTTTTCCAGTACGCGCCAAACCCACTTGAATTTCGTCAGCAATGAATAACACGTTGTTTTCTTTACATAGGTCAGACGCTGCTTTTAAAAATCCTTCAGGTGGTAAAATGATTCCTGCTTCACCCTGAATTGGTTCCATTAAGAAGGCAGCAGTATTTGGTGTGATGGCTGCCTTTAATGCTTCAAGATCACCATATGGAATTAAGTTAATGCCCGGTAACATTGGGCCAAAGCCGCGTTTATAATCCGGATCAGAGGAAAGTGAAACAGCCCCCATCGTTCTGCCATGGAAGTTCCCGTTACAAGCAATAATTTCCGCTTGATCTTCCGCGATTCCTTTCACGTCATACCCCCAGCGCCGTGCTGCCTTCAACGCTGTTTCAACCGCTTCGGCACCTGTATTCATTGGGAGAACCATTTCTTTATTCGTTAACTGAGAGACTTTTTCATACCATGGGCCAAGCTGGTCGTTATGGAATGCACGAGATGTTAGTGTTACTTTATCCGCTTGGTCTTTTAGGGCTTGAATGATCTTTGGATGGCGATGCCCTTGGTTCACCGCGGAATAGGCGCTAAGCATATCCATATAACGGTTACCTTCAGGACTTTCAACCCATACTCCCTCTGCTTTAGCGATTACAATTGGCAGCGGATGATAGTTATTTGCACCAAATTTTTGTGTTTGTTCGATGATTTCAGTTGTTTTGGTTGTCATAGTCATTTTGTTTTCCTCCCTCTATTTACCCTGGCAAAAGAAACCTTCAACCAGGGTGTCATCATCAATTTATAGTGTTTCAGATGTTGTTTTAGCTTGCATATGAAGCAGTAAATAATCTGGGCCGCCTGCTTTTGAATCGGTTCCAGACATATTAAAGCCGCCAAATGGCTGATAACCGACAATGGCACCGGTACAAACACGATTAAAGTAAAGATTCCCTACATGGAATTCCTCTCGTGCCCGCTCGATATGTTCACGGTTATTTGAAATCAATGCTCCTGTTAACCCGTAATCAGTGTTATTCGCAATTTCCATCATATGGTCAAAGTCACGAGCCTTGCAAAAAGCCACAACTGGTCCAAAGATTTCTTCCTGCATTAAGCGTGAGTTTTCATCTAAATAAGCAAAAATAGTCGGCTGAATGAAGTATCCCTTTGAATCATCCCCTTCACCGCCAGTCATTAATCTGCCTTCTTGTTTGCCTACTTCAATATAATTCATAATCTTCTTGAATGACTTTTCATCAATTACCGGTCCCATATAGTTTTCTGCCTCTTCAGGGTTACCTATTGTGAGGGTTTTTGTTAAGGCGACAGCCTTTTCTAGTACTTCATCATAAACGTCTTGGTGAATGACAGCGCGTGAACCCGCTGAACATTTTTGACCCGAGAATCCAAAGGCAGCATAGACGATGGAAGAGGCGGCTAAATCTAAATCAGCTTGATTGTCGACGACCATTGTGTCTTTACCGCCCATTTCCGCAATAACACGCTTGATCCAAATTTGTCCCGGATGAACTTTCGCCGCACGTTCATTAATGCGGCAGCCCACTTCACGCGAACCTGTAAACGATACAAATCGTGTTTTCGGATGGTCCACAAGATAATCACCAATTTCTGCACCGCTTCCGGGTACAAAGTTTAATACACCCTTCGGAAGACCGGCTTCTGTCATCAACTCAACAAACTTTGCGGCAATCACAGGTGTTGAATTTGCAGGCTTCAAGAGGACTGTATTCCCTGAAACGATCGCTGCAATGGTTGTTCCTGCCATGATGGCTAATGGAAAGTTAAAAGGTGAAATGATGACACCCACACCAAGTGGAATATAGTGGAATTGATTGAATTCTCCTGTACGGCTGTTTACTGGAACACCTTCTTTGATCTTCAGCATTTGCCGACCATAATACTCTATAAAATCAATCGCTTCTGCCGTATCTGCGTCCGCTTCTTTCCACGGCTTTCCGGCTTCTTTCACAAGATAGCTTGAAAATTCATGTTTCCGGCGGCGCATGATGGCAGCGGCACGGAATAAAATATTCGCCCGGTGTTCCGGCTTCCATTTCTTCCAGGATTCAAAGGCGGTTAAGGCTGCTTGCATTGCTTTTTCAGCTAACTCTTGATCCGCCATTGAAACGCTTCCAATAATCTCCTCTTTATTAGCTGGATTAATGGAAATGATTTTTTCTTCTGTTGTCACCGCTTCACCGTCAATCATAACGGGATAATCTTTGCCAAGCTGTGTTTGGACATATGCTAATGCATCTTTAAATGCTTTAATATTTTTTTCTTCCGTAAAATTTGTAAATGGTTCATGTGTATAAGGTTGCACCTGAATTCCCCCTTAAGATTATTCACTATTATTTTTGCAAGTTTCGTGCCAACTTCATTTTTTGCAGTTTACTAGCATTCCCGGCATATTTAGCGCCACGAATTTTTGCGCAAAAAAGTTATTTTTCTTAGAAACGCAAAAATATTTTGCATTAAAACGTTTATTTTGTTTAAATAGGTGATAATGGAACTAAACAAAGGGAATGAAGTCACCATGGAAAATTCAAAAAAATCCATCCAGTATCTGCAATATATCAATCAGATGTACAAACAGATTTTGGACGAAGTGGATGTAGGCATTCATGCAGTAGATGAAACAGGAAAGACGATCATCTATAACAAGAAAATGATGCATATGGAATCAATGGATATCCAAGATGTCCTTAATAAAAATCTCTTAGATGTGTTTATGTTTAAAGATGATCAATCCAGTACTCTCGTCCAAGCCTTACAAGAAGGCAAAAAGACCAGTAATGTGAAGCAAACTTATTTTAATAACAAGAGCCGGGAAATTACTACGATTAACAATACGATTCCTATTTTCCAGGATGGAAAAATCCAAGGGGCTGTGGAGATAGCAAATGATGTAACAAAATTAGAAAAGTTAATAAAAGGAAATAGTAGCAGTAAAGACACACCTAGGTTTACTTTTGATAGTATTATTGGCTGCAGCCCCGTCATGAAGGACGTGATCGAAGGGGCAAAGCGGGCAACCCGCACCTCCTCCTATGTGTTGGTCGTCGGGGAGACTGGGACAGGGAAAGAGCTTTTTGCTCAAAGTATCCATAATGCCAGCGATCGATTTTCAGCTCCATTTATCTCACAAAACTGTGCCGCCCTGCCTGATAATTTAATTGAAAGTCTCCTCTTTGGTACAAAGCGCGGTGCTTTTACAGGTGCAGTTGATACACCTGGATTATTTGAACAAGCAAATGGGGGCACATTGCTGCTTGATGAAATTAACTCATTAAATTTAAATCTTCAGGCAAAGTTGCTTCGTGTCCTACAGGAGAAAACGATTAGACGCATCGGTGATACGAAGGACACCCCCGTTGATGTGCGTGTTATAGCTAATATCAATGAGGATCCAATTGATGCCATTGCCAACAATCATTTACGAAAAGATCTTTATTACCGTCTCGGTGTTGTGACCATCTTTATTCCACCATTAAGGGATCGTAAAGAAGATATCCACTTACTCGTTCAACATTTTATTGAAAAATATAATGAACGCTTCCAAATGAATGTGAAGGGGCTTCACGAAGAGGTCAGTCAGTCGTTTCTCGAGTATGATTGGCACGGAAATGTCCGTGAACTCGAGCATATCATCGAAGCGGCAATGAACATTATGATGGATGAAGAAGTGATTATGTATTCACATTTACCGTTCCAATATCGAAGTAAAATGCAAATAAAAGAAAGAATGCTCCCGCATTCAACTGTTGATAC
Source organism: Neobacillus sp. OS1-2 (assembly GCF_030915505.1). Lineage (GTDB taxonomy): Bacteria > Bacillota > Bacilli > Bacillales > Cytobacillaceae > Neobacillus. The sequence continues at coordinate 2,187,531 of NZ_CP133265.1, read as the reverse complement.
GTTCATTAAGGAACATTCAGATGTTTCCATCCCATTGAAAGATCAAATAGAGCTATTTGAAAAAACCTATATTGAGCATGTCCTTAAAAAAAATGACTTCAATATTTCGCGGACAGCAGGATTGCTGGGGCTAAGCCGGCAAAGTTTGCAGTATCGAATGAAAAAGTTGGATATCAGATAAAAGGAGCCTTTTTCTTATATTGCAGATGAAGGACTAATCCCACTTAAAAACCGGGCGATTTGGCCTTCATGAAGCCGATGAAGGACTAATCCCACTTAAAAACCGGGCGATTTGGCCTTCATGAAGCCGATGAAGGACTAATCCGACTTAAAAAACGAGCCATTTGGCCTTCATGAAGCCGATGAAGGACTAATCCCACTTGAAAACCGGGCGATTTGGCCTTCATGAAGCCGATGAAGGACTAGTCCCACTTAATAGCCGGGCCATTTGGCCTTCATGAAGCCTACGCAACTAGCAAAAGTAAAAAACGCCAACTCCCGAATAAAAGCGGATTGACGTTTTTACTTTATAATTTTTATATTCCCTTTTTGAATCTTCTTCCTTAGTAAATTCAACATGAAAAATTTAATGACTCGTCTTGTTGGCGGGAATAGCATGAAAAAGCCACCTATGTCTGTAACGAAACCCGGTATTAGTAGAAGTATTCCGCCTAATAATATACAAATTCCATCTAAAACAGCTTCACCTGGAATTTGACCACTTCGCAGCTGCTCCTGGGCCCTCCGAATCGTTTGCAAGCCTTCTCTCTTTGCTAAATATGCACCAATTACGCCCGTCAATATAATGAGTAATAGGGTCGGCCAAACGCCAATTGTTTTGCCTGAAAAAAGGAGTAACCCTATTTCTGCAGCAGGAATCGCAATAATCAAGATCAATAAATAACGCATTGAGGGTCTTACTCCTTCCAACGGTTTAATTTTATTATACAGGTATACTAGTTGAATTAATAATTTTTAAAAGTTTTTCACGTTAATTCAATAAAAGCCTCTAATGGAGGTGTCATCCATTTGTCCTTATGCCAGGCTATTTGCGTATAGATTGGAGCTGCGGTATTTTCCCATCCTATCTCCTTCACTCTTCCCATTCTTAAATCTGTTTCTACTGCCATCTTCGGTAACAACGCGATGCCCAGTCCGGCTATTACGCATTGTTTAATCGCTTCAATACTTCCAAATTCTATTTTATTTAATGGATATACACCCGCTGAGCGGAAAAAATCTTCAAAAATGGTACGGTAAGAGCAGCCGGTTTCTGTAAGCAAAATTGTTTCATGTTCAAAATCTTCCGGAAAAGCTGTTGATTTCTCCAATAAAGGATGGGTGGATGATGCAACGATCAGTAGTTCCTCCTTGATTAGAGATTCTATTTCCAGCGAATCACCAGACTTACGTGTATCCATAATAAAAGCCACATCAAGCAGCCCGGCTATTAGATGCTCCCTCGCCATTTCATCTGAATGTGCCGGTTTAAAGACAAGCTTAACCTTCGGGAACTGCGTCTTAAATTCTTTTAAAATCGATGGAAGCCGGTAGGTACATTGACTTTCCTGTGCCCCGATTAGCAAGGTACCTTTCTGGTCTTCTCCCCCATTTACGATCAACTTAGCTTCCTCACTTAATCGAATCATTTTTTCCGTATAAGCTTTAAACTGGCGGCCAGCCTCTGTCCATATTAGCCGCTTCCCTAGACGTTCAAACAAAGGTTTTCCTACCTCAGATTCAAGGGCTTTTATTTGAGCTGTTACACTTGATTGCGCAAAGTTTAAGAGTTTTGCCGTTTGTGTAAAGTTTAAATTTTCTGCGGCCATTTTAAATGTGATCAGTTGTTTGCAAATTACCCTGATTTCAAAAAGCAACTGGCACAAAAAAAGGCGTATGTAATTGCGGTTGGCGGGGATGATCCATACGTAAAGGGCTTGCCAATGATTCAACAATTTCAGTATATCTTTGATTTTATGGGGATCTCATTTGAAGGGTATATTCTTGGGGATGGCAATAAACCTAGAGATATTTTAAATGATAAAAATGCTTTATATGCTGTTGCTCAATTACAAAAAAGTTAAAGAATTAACGTCACTTACAAAGGGTAGTCCCTGCCGCGTTTAGCTGGAGGCCGACCCCAATTTGCCAAGTAACCTGTTGCCATCCTTCACAAAGGTGGAGGTGTTAAATAAAGGCTGATGTGTTTTCCTGTATGGGTGACAATCACATGGTCAAGGACTTCGACTCCTATAATTTTCCCGGCTTCCGCTAATCTCCTAGTTACTTCAATATCTTCTTTGCTCGGTGTTGGGTCTCCGCTTGGGTGCTGATGACTGACAATAATAGATGCCGCATTATTGATGATAGCGCATTTCATTACCTCTCTAGGATGGACTATGCTAGCGTTCAAGCTTCCTACATGCGCCCTATGTAACCCAACCACCTGATTTTTAGTATTGAGCATCATAACAAGAAATACTTCTCTGTCTTCATCTGCAATGTGCGCGGCCGCTAATTTTTGAGCATCTTCCGGTGAACGAATTTGATACAGGGCAAATGGGACGGAGGATTCCTTAATTTCTTGTTTGATTCGGACAACTTCAAAGATTGACGTTAATTCCATTTTTCAAAACTCCTTTGTTTTTTGTTTTTTTCTTTTCCATTTTTTCTTTTGCCTTGCGAAGCGGGGTGTGTTCCCCAAAGGGGGATTATTTTTCCCCTTTTGCAAGTAGAATGAAAAACACGCATAGGCAATTGGTCAAGGGCGCTCTTAGCACAAAAAGTTTTTTACTGTTGCGAAGCGTCCTTAAGCAAAAAACTTTTTTGCCCCTTGACCGATTGACTAGCCTTCTTAGCTTCTAGCCGGGAAGGTTCGGGTGTCCTACCGGCTCGAAGGTTAGAAGGCTTGCGTTGTTTTACGATTCGGAAGGCAAAAGGGAAAAATAAACAATAAAAAGCAGCCGAAACGGCTGCTCTCCTTTTGTTTTTAATCTTTCAATCCTTTAATTTTCTGGTGTTCGGCTCGTTCGGTATGGCGGCGTTAGCCGTAAATGGAACAGGAACCTACGGAATGTAGGCGTGAGCCGTACAGTCCGTGGTTATCGGTCCATTTAATGCCGAAGCGACACGTACGGAATGACAGAAAGGGTGCTTTTTCCTTTCTGATCAGACCGTAGTGCTGCCGCCCAAAATAGTTCTATATCTTTTCTTTTAATCTTGATTTTAAAGTCCTTATTTCTGAAGAAAAATCGTTGCTTTAAGCTGCGTGACTAGCAAAGAAAGACAGAAATAAATTTAGGCCTATTCAAAAATTTTTGTTTCATATTCCGTGAATAGGGGTAGCGTCAGGAAATGCGGATTTATAAGTTAAGGAAATCTACCTCACTATGAAACTATATTAAGAAGCTACTTTTGAATTTTGTGATAATAGATCAAGTAATTGTTCAAAATATTTTATTTCTCCAAGTGACTCTATTTCTCCATTCATGTTAACCAAGAAAAAAAACGGTGTAATATTTACGTGATAACTAGAGAAAATTTGAAGTGATTTTATATAATTAACTTTGTTGTTTAATATCTTTATAAAATTATTATCATTGTCAGAAGTATCATTGTTTATTATTAATAATGGCACTGTGTATTCCATTTCGTTTTTTGAGATATCCTCGATGAGCCCTCTACAAGTTGAACAATCTGTATTAACAAATAACATCAAGACCTTATTTTTTATAAGTTCATCTTTTAAAACTATTTTCTGCTTATTTGAATCTAGCGCACGAAATAAAGGTGCATTATTCCCGACCTGTAAAGAGCCAAATTGTAGTCCCTTTATTCCTCTTATTTCTTCTAAAAACGTTCTAGTAAATCTTATAATAAAATAGATTATATACAATTCCACTATTAATATTAACAGAACTATTGAGAGTATTATATTAGTAAACATATTCACGAACCTTTCAGTTAAAATATTTTAAAATTACATTTCTTTTAGTTATTAGTCTGTTAAATTCTTTTCCTATAATAATAATAATAAATATTAAACTAATAGATGTTAAAAAAATCAGCAATTTCACCCACAATGTGATGTTTAATAAAATATTGTTATGTTCAACGATAAATAAGATAGAAATAACCAATATCATAAAAATATTCCTATAAATTATACCAAAATGTAATGTGTCATTTTCCAGAATTCCACCACATCCACACGATATGTTTGTATTCCCAGTTATAATATTTTTTATAACAGCTATTGAGAATAGAAGGAGAACAACACCACATATAATAACTATAAATAAATTTAAATGCCAAAAAAATAAAATAAAGGATATCATCACTTCAAAAAGAATCACTAAAGTAAATCCAATTGTAATCAGATTTTCTGATAAGATTCTGTATTCTCTCAATGAATTAATATGTCTTCCTGTATTTTTTATTTTATCAAAGACAGAAAAGAGAAAAACTAACCCTAATGAAAATTCACCTAAATAAAATAAAACAGTTAGTATGATACTAATTCCTCCTTTGTCGAATACCAACTTGACTGGGCTATGTACATTTTATGGTATTCTCCATTTAAATTGAGTAACTCTTGATGGTTTCCTCTCTCAATTACTTGGCCTTCTTTTAAAACTAAGATTTCATCTGCTAAGCTGGCAGCTCCTAAACGATGAGTAACAAAAATAATTGAACAATGATTATTTTTATCGAACAAATCTTTAATGATTTCAACTTCCGAAATTGGATCCAGCGCTGCGGTTGGTTCATCTAATATTATTAAATCACTGTTACGAAATAGAGATCTAGCAATTGCGACCTTTTGCCATTGACCCCCAGATAATTCATTACCTCCTTCAAAAAATCGACCTAAAATTGAATCATATTTTTTACTCAGGCCATTTATATAATTATCGATGGTTGCCTTCTTTGCAGCATCCTTTATAAGGATTTCATTGTCTATATTATTTACATTCCCAATTCCAATATTAAATCTAACCGACATATCATACCTTATAAAATCTTGAAATAGAACAGATAATCTTGCTTGATAAGTTAATGGATTGATTTGATCTAGTGGTAATCCATTAACTTTAATTGAATCATTCGTATTATATAAACCAGTAATACATTTAATTAAAGTAGTTTTTCCACAACCATTTTCCCCAACAATTGCTACTTTCTTTTGACTATTAATTTCTAAATTAATATTTTTTATTGAAGGGATTAATTGATTTGGATATGTGAAATTTAGATTATCTATTTTAATATTCATAATTTTACTTATTGGTATATGTGATTTAGGCTCTTTCTCTGGACTAGTAAGAAATTTAACATAGTCCTCAATAAATAAGTATGATTCATGAGTTTGAGATAAATTCCGCGAACTCTTTGTAAGTTCACCCTGTAAATACTGAATTGATTGTAGAGTTGCAATTAACCCTCCAGCTAAAGCTGAGCTCCTATGTAAATCTTTTAAAATTACAAATCCACATAATGCATAAGTTGCTGTTATAAAAAATTCCGAAAAAAAAATTTGTTTTGATTTTGTTTTGGCTAACTCAACCCTTTTTTTAGTAGTATAAAAAAATATATTTTCCCACTTTTCCTTAATAAATCCAAAAACATTATACAGTTTTATTTCTTTAAGTGTATTACGGTTAGTATTTAGGTTAAATAGATAACTTTCTTTTCTGTCAAATGGAGTAAGGTCAGTGAAAAGATTAAAATATTTTTTACTAAATCTTATTTCAACAATTAAATATGGAATTATTCCAATAAACAAAATGACTACAATCAGCCAATTAATTGAAAATAAGTGAATTATAATAGACACCAAACTAACAAATGAACTTATTAGGCCTACTGTATTCGTTAAAAAACTTTTAATTTGTGAAGTATTTGCCATTACTCTGGTTAAGTAATTATAATTTTCCGGGTCTTCAAATTTTATAAATTCTAATTTACTAACTTTATCAATCACCTTTTCCTTAGTATAATAGTTTACTTTATTATCCATGATTTGGTCATTGATATTTAATATATGGTCTATAGCAAAAGATATTATTATTATTGAAATTTGAAGAATAAAAAGATAAATAATCTCTTCTAAAGTAGTTTTCTTTTGCGCATAAATCATTATTGTGTTGATTAACTTCTGAAAAAGATAAATAGATAATACAGGAAAAAAACTTATAATAGCTTTTAAAATAATAAAAAGTATAAAATTCCACTTGCAACTATTCCATATTATTTTACTTATGATTGATAAGACTTCTTTTTTCAAATTCCCACCTCTACGAGTAAAAATGTAAATATTGACAATTATCATTTGATATAATACCATATTTTATAAGATATGGATATAATTATAGTTTTAAATTTAGAATTGCTAGATTATTAATTTTACCGGCAAACAAAATATTATATTTTAGGGGGAATTACAATGAAATTTTTATCCGGATTAATTCAACCACAATACGTACCATGTTCAGGAGGTACTCGTTTAGAAATAACTTGTATAACATATTCAAAATGTAAAGGGATAGGAAATGAAAAGGGCTACGTTCAATATCTGATTGATACCCGTGACGGTACAATCTGTCAAGAAAAGCTTGAATACTGCAATTGTTAAAAAGTAATTTTAGTAATAAATAAATTAAAATGATTAATGCCGGTAGATTATAAGACCTCTTACAATTTAGAGGTCTATTTATTTTTAATGAAATTTTTAAGGAGGCATAATCCCTTGTTGAAAAACATTTCTCTAAATAAGGTTTCAAAAGATTACCATGGAGACGGTGTGGAGACGAAAGCGTTGTGTGATATTACAATAAGTTTTGAAAAGGGGGAATTTATTTCTATTATGGGGCCTTCTGGTTCTGGTAAATCTACCTTGCTTAGTATAATTGGAACTTTGGATAATCCGTCAAATGGACAAGTCTTGTTTGATAATTACCTTATTAGTAACTTAAGGTCGGATGATTTAGCAGACATTCGATTTAAAGACATAGGATTCGTCTTTCAGCAATTTCACCTATTGCCAACACTAACAGCTTTGGAAAATGTATTGATTCCATTGTTTAAAAGGAAAATTTCTTTTAATAAAATGGACCGCGCAAAAGAACTTTTAAACCATGTAGGACTTGGTGATAAAATAAACTCATTTCCTTCTCAATTATCTGGTGGTCAACAACAGCGTGTTGCAATTGCTCGTGCATTAATTGCAGATCCAGATTGGATTTTAGCAGATGAGCCGACGGGGAATCTAGATACGGAAACAGGCAACAAAATTTTTGAACTGCTTCTGCATCTAAACAAAACGAAGAAATGCGGAGTAATACTAGTAACTCATGATCCCATGCTGGCAGAACGAACCGGAAGAGTAATTGAAATGAAAGATGGATACGTAATAAAAGACAGGGAAGGTTGCAATATATGATTTCCTTTATTTTAAAAAATTGGATGCGTCAGAAACGACGTTTTTTTCTCATGATGATTGGTGCCTTATTGATAAGTGGAGGATTAAGTACATTAATTGGACTGTCCGAAACGAATAAAGGAACAGTAATTAATTCTTTACAGAAAAAATGGAAGGCTTCTTATGATATTGTCGTTCGGCCAAAAGGAACAAAAAGTATAACGGAGCAAGTTGATCTATTTGATCCTAATTACCTAAGTGGATTAGCCGGTGGGATATCTTTAGAGGATTATGAAAAAATCAAGGGTATTCCGGATATCGAAACAGCGGCCCCTATTAGTATGATTGGCTTTTCAGGTTACGTAACCAATTTTAAAAAAATGGACGTTAAGGAGCCGGGGATATACCGTCTAACTGAAACAACAACAGATTATAATGGCCTTAACCCTTCGTCAGCTACAAATGAGCACTACTTTTCGAGGGGAATGTACGATTTACCTAGTCCAAATATTTCTAAGAAATATGGAATTACTGGTATTGAAGAAAATCTCTCTAGTTTTACAAATGTTCTTTTAGCTGCCGTCGATCCAGTACAAGAAGCTAAACTTGTAGGACTTGATAAAGCAATGCTACCTATCGATGGAAAAAGTCAATATTTTTCAAAAGACGATATGATCAATTCATATCCTTTAAGTGAGTTAGGATTTGAAGGGATAACTGCCAAGGAAACAATCTTTCCAGTTATCATAAGTAACCAGTCATTCTTGGATCAAACATTCGAGTTTAAAATAGAAAAATTAGATATTCCTTACGGCGATTCGGAAACTAGGCAAAAGTCACTAGAAGTTATTGAAAAAAATGGTGGAGAAGAATATTTAAAAACACTCCCCACCATTGAAACTAAAAAATTCTCATACAATTCAAATGAGGGTCATCAACTATTAATGGAGAGTCTTTCGGGGGTAGACCTTAAAACGAGAAACACCAAATCATCAATCAGTAGTTCGAACGTCGATCTTAGTAGTTTACTTCGTGAACAAACTAGTTCACTTAAATACCGGTCTATTGAAAGCCCGTTCCCTGAAAGATGGAATCACGCATTTCAAGTCATTCCTTATGAAGATAAAACGAATACTAATCAAAGTTTTACTTACCGAAAGCCTCAATTGGTAGATCTGAGTATGCGTAACAATCCGAGACTGAGTCCCTATTTTATTGGGTTTTATGATCCGAAAAAATTAGATGTTTCAATGGACCCTGAAAATGAACTTCCTATGGAAACGTATAAAAGTCCTTCTGCAAAATGGGTTCTTAATAGTAAAGACCAGCCAGTGAATCCACCAAAGACGATGAATCCTACTTCTAATATATATGGTTATCTAATGCAACCGCCTACTATGTTAACAACTATCGAAGCAGCCAAACACATTTTAGGTGATAATCCCATCTCTGCTATCCGAATTAAAGTGAAGGATGTCAACACTTTAAATGAAGAAAGCCAAGAAAAATTAAAATTAGTAGCCAAAAAAATTGAGCAACAAACGGGCCTTGAGACAGATATTACTTTAGGGTCTTCACCCCAACCCATATTAATCAATATCCCCAAGGTGAGAAATCATGAGGCACTTGGATGGATTGAACAATCTTGGATTAAAATTGGAGCAGCTATTAATATTTTTCAGGAAACCAAGTTGGGATACACAGGGATCATTATTTGTAATATTCTTGTTGCCATGATTTATGTATTCTCAACCAGTTTAGTTTCCTTTCTTTCAAGAAAAAGGGAGTTTGCTATACTTCTTGCTATTGGATGGAAACCAAGACAATTAAAGAATATCCTAATGATGGAGTCATTATTAATAGGTGTAATCGTTACTTTTGTAACTCTATTAGTGCAATTGATTTTAGGCTTTAGAAATGTAGCAGCTTTATCCATATCTCAAGCATTTTTGATTACATTCTTTGTATTGCTTATCTATATTATTGGCCCTTTAGGTCCCATACATTTAGTTAATCAAATTCAACCATCTCACGTAATGAGAACAGGTGAAATAAGTGTATTGAGGAAAAGGGTTTTAAGAACAAATGGGTTACTATCAATGGTCTTCAATTCAGTAATTGGTAGACTGAATCGAAATCTAGTTTCTATCATTGCTATAGCTTTGCCTACTTCGTTGTTAATTCTGTTCATTTATGTTTCTTTCCGTTTAAAAGGTGTGTTATATACATCTTGGTTAGGTCAATATGTATCGTTAGAGGTAGGCACTCCACATTATGTTGCAGTAGCAATTTCATTAATCATTTCCATATTAACTACTTCAGAAATTTTGTGGCAAAATATAAAAGAACGTAGAAACGAAATCTCCTTATTAAAAGCGTTAGGGTGGAAAAATAAAAATGTTCGTTTAATGGTGTTGATTGAAGGAGCGGCTATTGGATTTTTAGGAGGATTAGCTGGAGGACTAATTTCACTAGGAATTATCTATTTTATGTATGGACCAATTCCTATTAAGGAATTGTGGTTACCGCTGATCACCTGCTTAAGCCCTGTTCTTATTGGGATGGCTGGAGCTTGGATTCCTTCTAGGGTAGCTATGAAAATGGAACCTATTGAAGGGATGAGAGGGATTGGAATTGTAAAATCAGATATCTCTATTGATATTTAAAATATTTAGTTAAAGAGATTAACTGTTCCCATAACCCGATACCCTATTTCTAAAATAGTTATAGGAGGGAATTTTTTGAAAAGGGGGAAACATAATGTTAAATTATATTAATATAATCCTTCTACTAATTGTTTTTGTTATTCTTTTTGTAGTAATAAAAAATATTAAAAGTGTTAAGAAATCACTTTCAAAGAAAAAAGAACATCATATCTTTCAAGCTAACACCATTGGAAAAAAAGTTAATTCTGTCGAGGTGAATGATGGTAAATGTAATTTAGATATTAAAAGTATCACGAGCAATCACTTACTAGGAATTTTAATTAGTAGTTCTTGTCCTGCTTGTATGTCACATTTTGAAAACTTTTTAAGTATTAGTTCAAAAATAATTTCATCTAAAGACTATTATGTATTTTTACATGAAAATGATCTTGCAGTAAAAGAATATCTTTCTTTGATTCAACAAGATTTTCAAATACTATATTATAAAGATAACTTCATTAAAGACTTAGAAATCGGCTTTTTACCAGCTTTTTTTATGTTGGATAAAGATGGTGTAATGGAAATTGTAACTCCAATTGAGGAACAATTCATATTAAAACTAACAAATTTAGGATTATACCAGCTTGAAATTAACAATTCTGTTGCTTTGTACGAAAGCGCTAATAGCGCAGTGGTATAATTTAGGCCTAAATTATTTATCCCAATACTCTGGTAAGATTTAATCCAGTTTATATGATGCTGGCAGAATCGCCAAAATCATATTAACCAAGACCGTCTATATGGCACTTACCATACGTCAAGGAAACTGCTGGGTTAGGAATGCAGAAGAATAAGTTCAGTCATGGTATAGAGGGGCGAATCTCCATCTGAAAGGCACTTTTGTTTCGCTTATAAAAATCATTCAAAAAGAGTCAGATAAAAATTATTCTGGTTCTTTTTTGATGATATAAACTTTAATTTTATATTTTTGAGTCTTTGTTAGTTTAATAAGGGGAATCGTTTAGGAAAAGGGCTTAGCGCCGCCAATCCGCATTTTCCTGACGGTACCCCATTTTGTTCGATTCCCGTATTAAGGAATTATATTTCCTTTACATAAGAGATTAAAATTTTGGCATAGCTTCAACGGCATCCGCCAAATCACTATAAGAATCCTTTAAATACCGCGCAGTAGTTGAAATGTTACTATGGCCGGCCAACCTTCTCACCTTTTCAATGTCATTATTCGTGGCTTTCAACATCCATTTACAAAATGTATGCCTGAACATATGAGGTGTTAATTTTTTCTTCGGTAAACTGTAATTTTCAATCATCGTCTGGATCCCACGAACGGTAAATTGGGATGACCGTTGGCTGTAGAATACATAAGGAGAATCTTCTACATGTACTTTCTTGTTAGCCATCTCTCCTCTAAAAATCAACCAATCGTACAGTTCCTGCCACAAGATATTAGACATAGGTACCGTCCGAATCTTCCGGCCTTTCCCAACTATCCGAATACGTTTTAGTTCCAAATCAAGATCGGTTAACCTTAAGTTAGATAGTTCATCCACCCTCAAACCAGCATAGGTCAATAAATAAATAATCGCTCGATCTCGGCGATACTTTTCTTCAGGATTTACTCCTCTGCTTCGGACCGGTGTCTTTCTTACACGATTCAATAGATCTTCAAACTCTTCTTCTGTCAGCCACATGATTTTTTCAGAATCTTCATCAGCCGATTTGATATCCTGAATTTCTTCCATCGGGTTATGCTGCAGCTTCTTATGTTTAACTGCCCAGGAATAAAAACTGCGCAAAGCATTTAACCTGCGATTAATGGTGGTAATCGCTAATGGTTTTCCTTCTTGTTGATTTAACATGCCACTGATCCACTTTCTTACATCTGTTGCTGTCACAAATTGATCTGGCTGAATATGTAAATCCTCCAAAAATTTATGGATATCATTCCGATAAGAAATAACGGTTTTCGGAGATTTGTCTTCTTTTTCTAGTTTAGAAATATATTCCTCAATCACATTTCTCACCTCTTGACTTATATGCTGAGTTTAATCATCGGAAAATCATATAAAATAGAATCGAAAGTAACTATTATATGACGAGTATATCATACCATTTTGGAAGGTTGAATGTATATAATGTAAATTATATGCTTAGTTAAATATCTATACTGGAATCTGCTAAGGTAATAGTTCCCCTATTCAACAACCGTTAAAACTTTCTTGGCTTTTCAATCTTTATCTTGATTTACAGGTGAACATAGCCATGCAATTAAACAAAAAAATGTAAAAACCAAACCTCTAGTATCTTCTTTTCTCTACTTTTCACCTTTATTGCTGGTAGTCATGTTATTCGGAAGTATGCTTACGTATTATCATTTTAAGGAATTTGGAATCTCCCCATAGCGCCAAATTCATAAAGCTGATACGGCACAAGCAACAACCACTATTGTAAGCGTCAAATAGGGTTTTAGTTTTTCCTAAAGATCATACCAATTCATCGTTTGATCAATCATAACTAAAGGATGGGTAGAATCATACATTTGGAGATAAAACCTTCGATTCTGTTCAACTTGTTGAGGAGAATCTGTGAATAGCATAAAAAACCTCCTCTTTTATATTGCTTCGAGGAGATTTAAAAACTTTTTTACTATTTTATCTATTGATAATATACTTTTTCAACAGACTGCAGGTCCTAAGACATTTTGTGTCTTAGAACCTTTTTTTGCAACTGCAACTTCACATGTCTACTTATCTAATATAACCACCAATTTCATAGCAATCATTAATAAGTCTTAAAAGTTCCTGTAACATTTACTTTTACTGGTGTGGATAGATCATTACTAAATTGAAGTCTATACCCCTCACCTTCCTGGTTCAAATAAACTCTTTCCCATGACCCTTTGACATTATCTCCGACATTCCGTATCCAGCTAGTATTTGGGTCAATACCACCGCTTCTTTGAGCCCTAATATCTACGGTGTAGTCGCCTCCCACATTGGAACTTACAAAAGCAATCCTCTCTCCAGTTGTTAAGTAACCGGTCATTCCTACATAACCAGTGTATGCAGAACCGTTAAAAGCACCTACATCTTTATTATATCCTACCCAATTTTCACCTGCCTGAACGACACCTCCTGTAACGAGTAGTGCTAGAGCTGACCCAAGAACTAGACTTTTAACTTTTTTCATATGTATATCTCCTTTATTTTGTATTACCTCACTTATTATATGAGATTGGTATTATTATAGATGTAAGAAATGGAAAAATTAAAGGGTTTCTTCCATTTTTGTTTACAAACACCAAATATTGAAAAGTATATATAAATAATATAAAGTTGTATAGAAGTCTAATTTTATAAAAAAGTAGATAGGGGTAATAATAATGTTAACAGGTCAGCTATGGATTGAACTCAAACGTGCTATCAAGATTAAAAATATAATAAAGTGGCTAATTATTATTCTGGTAATACCACTAAGTTCATTCTACCCCGTCATGGAAGGGTACTATTATTCTTATTCTGTGGAAGTGTTTCAAGAAATGGTGGGATTATTTATTCCGTTGATCTTTCCTGTACTGGTAGTTTTCATTTATCTACCAGACTTTGTACAAGAGCAGAAAAATAATTTTATTACATACACTCGCACTAGAATACCCTTAAACCTTTATATCCTTACTAAGGGTATAATAAACGCATTCTTAACAGGTTTTATTTTATTTTTAATGGTCTTTTTTTCGTTTGTATTTGCGGTATTCATTGAACCAAATTATTTACAATTAGTAGCTCTTTCTCCACCCTTGGAAGGAAATTACAGTAGTAGTGTTACCTTTTCTCAATTTTTAAAGTATGGAGATTTGGTTTACGGTTTAGTTTATTCAATATGGGTGGCTTTAAATGCTGTCCTATACACAACTATTTCATTCTTACTAATGCTTATTATAAGGCGACCTTTTGTTGCTTTATCCGTTCCATTTCTGTTTTATCATGTTTTTAATTTTGTTGCGGGTGTATTTGGTGTAGCGCGATTTTCTCCTCTAAGTACTATATTCCCATTCAATATTGAACAACAGGAGTTGTGGACCACAATGGTACCTTTTACTTTCCTGATAATAGTGGCAAGTATTATATATATATTAGTAGTTCGTAATAGGGACGAATGGATGATATAAGAATGACAAATATAAAATTATCCATAGCCAGGTATTTTGAAGAATTAATAAGTTTGAAATGGTTAGTGCTGGGTGTCCTTATCTATTTCTACGGTACCGTGTTGAAGAAGCGAATCGTAGAGAACGCTATTTTTGATGGTGTAAATATAAATGGGTGGGATATTTCCTTAAATTTGTTCAACGATATGTATATGATTGTTTATTTTGTCGTTCCTTTAATGTTATTTTTCTCGACTACAACTATCTTGGATGATTTTAATCATGAAATATTGATTCGTGTAGGATCGATGCAAAAATGGGTTTTTCGTTCACTTAAGAGATTTTGGATAAAATCCTCTATATTTTTGTTGATTTGGGTTTTTATGTGTCAATTTTTAACCATTGGGTTGCCTCATTCTTGGAGCTGGAGTCAGTTTAGTAATTCCAATAATCTTTATAATACACTTAATGAGGTTGTTGTCATTTTTTCAACTCCTTTAACGGTATTTATTTTACAGTTGGTTTTGTTTATTTTTGCGATATCCATGTTACATGTGTTTTTGTCATTAGTTTATGTAACTATAAAAAAAATAAATCTCCTTCTAATAATGTGTGTAATTCTGTTTATTGGAGGTTTGGTAGGTTTTAAATTATTACCTAGTGAATATGCCTACTTATCACCTACCACCTATTTTTCTATTACAAAATATATTCATTCATTTAATCCTGCACTAAAAGGATTAGGCATTCTTGCGGTTCAAATAATAGTGTTTACCTTATATTTATTGATGATTGATTTAAATAAAAAAAGGTACTTTCAATCAGTAAAACCATATCTATCTCATTTAATCTACATATCTTTATGTCTGCTGGGGATTATTTCTTCGTCCAACAATTTAGGTCCAACTGAGGGGACTATATTAGATGTTTGGGTAATGTCCTTTAGAGGGACTAGTTCAGAGAGTTTTTCATATTCTTCATTTTTCTACTACTCAATCGTATTTTTCGGGTTAGTATATTTAGTGAATTTCGATATAAGTAAAGAGTTAGATAGTTTGGGGTTTTATAAGATTATCCGTTTTAGAAGTTTAAAAAAGTGGTTTTGGAGTTGGTTTAGAAGAATTTTATTAAGAGTAATCTTCTTGTTATTGCTTTTTATGATATTGTCTGTGACAGTGGGGTTATTTACAGGTAGAGAAATTCAATATAAGTTGACGGTGTTTGATGCGCCTCTGTACACTGTTTTTTATCACTTTTTAATAAATGGATTTTTACAAATTGTTGTCTATATCTTGTTTGTATTCATCTTTTCGTGGACTAGAAAAGATGCGAGTCATGGGATCGTTATAATGAGTATTTTTATGATCATAATGTTGCCGGGAATTAATCAGTTAGGTGTAATTCCTGTAGGCTTAAATAGCTTGGTATACTTGGAGTATTTTTCGCCATTGCGAATAACGTTGGTTTTATTAATTTCTAGTTTTGTTATTTATTCTGTAATAAAATACCTTTTCACTAAAAGTATAAAAATGTAAGTGGGGGCGATGATATTGTCTTTGATTTCAGTAAACGAAGTAAGTAAAAGCTTTAAGGGAAATGCTTTGTTTGAAAATGTGAATTTAGATATTGAAAAAGGAAAGATTTATGGATTTGTGGGTCCGAATGGTTCCGGTAAATCAGTTCTATTTAAAATGATTTGTGGATTTATTTTCCCAGACAAAGGGACGATATCAATTCAAGGTTCGGAGATAGGGAAGGATAAGAGGTTTCCGGAGAATTTTGGGGTTATTATAGATCGCCCTGGCTTTATTGCAAATAAAACTGGTTTTGAAAATTTAAAAGAATTATCTTTAATACAAGGAGTAGTAGATGACAAACAGATCATTGAAACAATGAAGATAGTTGGTTTAGATCCAAATTATACTCAAAAGGCTAAGAATTACTCCTTAGGGATGAAGCAGAAGTTAGCTATATGTCAGGCAATTATGGAAAATCAGGAAGTCTTAATTTTAGATGAACCATTCAATGCTTTAGATATTGATAGTGTTAAAAGAGTGCGTGACTTATTAATTGGTTTTAAAGAAGAAGGACGGACTATACTGCTAACGAGCCACAATCAAGAAGATATAAAAATATGTGACGTGGTTTACAGGATTAATAGTTCTAAATTAGAAAGAATTTAATTGCTGGTTTTTGAGAACACGGAACAGATACCTGGGATTTCACGATAATTCCACAGTGCAAATGTTTTGAAATAACCAAAGGCCCTAAGAAAGTTCTTAGGGCCTTTATGTGAAGAGGAATTTGTTATTTCTTTTAGGGGTACCATCAGGAAAATGGGCTTAGCGTTGTAAATCCGATTTCCTGACGGACCCCCATTACAAATTATTGCAGTCTACAGCAAGAGCCCTGTCATTATGCCTTAGATGGAAAATTTAAAACGGGGTTTCATAGTAAACCTTTTCGGGGGGATATGCAAAATACCCAGTATGAAAATCAAAGAAAGATGTGAAGATCTTGGTGGAGAAGAGATTCTTACAACAGTTCAGGACATTTTAGTCATTGGATCGAACGACTAAGTAAACGGGTGGCCAGTACAAATCTGACCACCCATTTTTAATGCAATTTATCGTTTGAAATGGGTGCAATTTATCTCTTAAAGTCACAGCTAGAAAACCAGTATAATTAATAAGTGTTCATAAATTGATGAGTTTTTGAACAATAAAACAGGGTAATCCTTTTTGAGAATTATCCCATTTTTAAAAAGTGATTCAAAAACACAACGTTTTTTTAGCTATTACGTCTAAGCATTGAACATCCAAGAAAGGAGGGATGGAAATTGTCCGTGTACAGAAAAGAAGAAATTGCAGATTGGTATGATCAGCATAGTAAATCTATTTTAAGTTTTATTTTATTGATGGTTAGGGATTATCAACAGGCAGAGGACTTGACCCATGATACTTTTGTTAAAGCGTATTTATATTATGATTCATTTAAACATCACTCCAGCGAAAAAACATGGCTATTTAGTATTGCTCATAATTTAACAGTTGATTTTTTAAGAAAGCGTAAACCTAGCCTTTTTTTAAAAGAAATATTTCTATTACAAAATGACAATACCCCATTGCCAGAAGAAATGCTTCAAATTAAAGAGGAATCATATGAACTTTATAAAGCATTAGGCGAACTTAAAGATACATACAGAAAGGTAATCATTTTAAGAAAGATCAAAGGTTTTTCTATTGAGGATACTGCGAAGATATTAAATTGGTCTGAGAGTAAAGTGAAATCAATGCTTTTCAGGGCAATTCCAGCGCTAAAAAGGCAACTAATAAAGGAGGGATATTGGGATGAAGAAACCGTTTGAAGATACTGATCTTGATGATTCCTTAAGAAAGTTAAATTCTGATTTAATGTGGAAAACAAAACAAAAACAAGAATTAAAAAAACGAATTATAACTGATATTGAAACATTGGGATCCATAGAGAAAATCAAAAACCTTATCCTATCCAACCATGCGAATAAAGGAAGTGTGATTCGGAGGTTAACATATTCCGGCATTGCGTTGGTAATATTAGTTGGTTTATTTATCGGTTCAGCCTTTATTTCTCCTGCAATGGCGGAGGTAGCGTCAAAAATCCCATATTTAAATAAAATATTTCATTCAGAGCCTATAAATCGTACTATATGGAAGGAATTGGAACGAAAGGGTTATAAAATAGCTGGACTAGGTGGAAATGGCAAGCATATTTTCATATCTATCGATGGATCGAAACAATATTTTCAGGATGTTCATGAAGAAGTGGAGAAAATTGCAGCCAATATATTAAAAACGAATGACTATGATGGATATAAAATAAAAGTAGAAAGACAAATTGATCAACCAGTTCCATCGATTCCTGAGCGTGATCAAGCAATCAGCGAAGCGTTGGAACAAAGTTATAACCAATTGATTAAATTACAATTTAATGTGCTTTCCCACGGGTATCAACATCTTTCTCCTAACTCAGACAAAGTGATCATCCACATAGATATTCCTAACACTGAGAAAAGGATAGAGGAAATAAAGAAAATTGTAAATGAGAGTCTAAAGGCAAAAAATATTGACTCATACGATATCAAGACTAATAAAATAGACCTTGCTCAAAGAGAGAAAGAATCCAAGTGGAATGAAGTATTTGATGTGATATTTGAGGGATTAACAGCAAAAAAGGAATATAAAGTAACTGGATTCGCTTACTCCTTCCATCCAGCACCTCTTCAAATTATTATAAAGACATCAATAAATACTACCGATAAAGATGCGGATGAAAAGGTTCGCATTATTGAAGAGACAATTAATGAATTCTTAAATTCTGAGGAAATTCAAAGTAAGATTGGTGGAGATCCATATGAAATTATCATTAGAGGAAAAGATAAAAAAAGAATAAATTAGGATGCTTATAACTTTGTGAATGGTTTAAAAAAAGCCGATACTTCCTGGTAGGGAAAAATCGGCTTTTTTATGTCGAAATTTGCTTAGCATACGTTTTCTGATTTGTTGGTACCCCTTAGAATAGTTTTAGGACTAAAATATAGGTCTAAGCCAATCTCATTTTATAATTTAGAGATTGGCTATTTATTATAAGTGTCCTTAACGTTGTAAATGCGCTTCCTGACTCAACCCCAACTAGTCCCGTGAACAGGGGAAAAGGGAGCGATAACCTCAAACCCTTACCTATCTGTATCAAATGATGTTTATGTTATAATTGGTATTAGCATATATTGGATAACAAGGAAAAGGAGTATAAATAATGGGTGCTTTCGTAGTCTTTCTTATTATTACTTTAACAGTTATCGCAGACTTATATTGGCTTGATAAAGTCCGAAAAAGATGGGGTTGGATGAAAAATTGGTCTAATCTAAATAAAGGTATTTTTTTATCTGGATATATTATAGTTTCCAGTTTAATTTATTTTGATTTGAGTATTTAATATCTAAGATGATGCAACTTTTTAAAGTAACGGGTGCTTTTGGTCAATTTCTCCAATTATTATGAAGCTAAAAGTATGCAAGTTTTTATTTATTACTTTCAATGTAAATAATTCTTTTGTAATTAGAACTCTTTTTTATAAATTTTATAAAAATTTAATTAATAATGGTGATTCTTATGAGATTGGATGATAAAAGGAGACAGCTTCAAAAAAAATACAGGCAGGAAATAGAGCAAAAAAGAGTGGATGAAAAAGTTAAAAATAAAGAAAAACTATTAATTGTCACTGCCCTTTTTCTTATAGTCATTATAATCATACTTTTCCAAGATGTTTTTTTCAATCCTAACAACCGGATAATCCGGATAATTAGCTAGGATTGAAAAAGGTAGAATGATTCAAACATATCGTTGAAATAGTCCAAATTCTTTCCAATGTACATTTTATTTTCCTTGCAACCTAGGAATGATTCCATTCATATGTTTGAAGTAAAAATGAATATGGAGCCCGACAGAATTCATTAGAAAAGACCAGCATAAGAAAGTTGATAAGCCAATAAGTAATGTTTTTCAACATATAAAATAAATAACAGAACCATGTTCTGTTATTTATTTTAACGCATTCATTTTATTTAAAAATATCTATCAATCCCAAAATTGAACATAAACATCATCAAATGGATATGTTAATTTTGACAAATGTAACTCCGCTGTGCCGTCATCCCCATCAACCCAACCATTAATTCCACGATAAACGACTTCAAATATCCCTACAGATTTGGGTCCAGTAAAATCATCAACCGAAAATTCCGAAAGAGGATCTTCCTCAACCAATTTGTACATATATGTAGTACCGCTATATTTATATTGGTGAATAATAAGCTTAAAATCCCCACCATGAGAATAAACCGTTTGAGATCTACTCTTAAACAAGCTATCTCCAATTAGATCCCATCTCCCTGCATCCATTGGCATCATAACATTAGCATATGGATCATCTGATATTTTAATAATTTCTCTTGTTCCTCCATTTTCGAGGACTGTTGACTCAATAATTTGTCCATTTTCTACATTTTGAAAGTCAATAATTTGTTCATTTTCTACATTTTTTGAGTCAATCTCAGATGCGCTAGCGTATGTACTATTAACATTCGAAACAATACCAAAAACAAGCATCAATCCTACAGTAAGCAATATTTTTTTCATTTTTATCCTCCAAAAAAATAAAATAGTAAATCAATAGTTAATAAGTAATATAAATTATCCCTCCATTTCTCTTAAAAATCCCTTTTTTGTATTTCGTAGGTTGAAATATTCATATAATTCTATTTTACTATAATTGACATTGAAATATTTGTCAATTATTACAAAAAATAATAAAATAACAAATGTTTTGCTAAAAAAAATCCCCAAAAATACCTTTTGATGATTTATCAGTTATTATTGAAAGTCTTTTGTGCTATTTGAAAATAAAATTGCTCAAGCAAGTCTCCATTTCTTAAAAGGGGAAAGGTCTTAGGTTTCTGAAGTTTTTCGACCAGCTATGTAAAAAAATTGGATTGTTATAATAAAATTGCAGAAGTGTTAATTATCCAAAGGGAAATCCCGTAAGAATTATTTTGCTTTTTCAAAACAACTGCTATTTCTGAACTCAAGTCAATCGGTAAGTTATCTTTTAGTGGTTTTCTTTAGAATGAGATAAACGATATTTTGTTACTTTGGATCATGAGCGAATTGATAATGAAAAGAAGGATTCTATTATTTTTTCAAAAGAGAAGGAGATTATCGAATTACAAAAAAATTCAAGAACTGGAAGCTGTAACAAATAGAGAATAGCTTAAAAGCTTAAAATGGGTCTCCCCCATTTTGGGGAACAGTCCCGAAATTGCCGATTTACAACGTTAAGCAATTTTATGAAGTAAAAATATTTAACTTAACAACGATAAGGGATTTTGAGACATGTATATAACAACTTAATAATTGCCTAAAATGTTGGATACCAACAAAAAAAGCCTAAATAAGACATAATTGTATATTAAATCATGTTATTTTCCATTTTTTAATAAATATTTTCATTTATTTCATATAAATGTATTGTTTTCCATATATTCAAAGATTATTATTAAGTGGACATTATTTCAATCTATTAATTTTAATTATTAAAATAGTGTCTACTTTAAAGAAAGAAGGGATAGTTTTGAAGTTAAGAAAATTTTTAGTGTCAGTTTTGGCTTTAGGATTTATTTTCATGTATGCTCAACCATCTTTTGCAAATGAATTGAAAAGTAACAAAGCTACTAGTGGTACCATAGATTTAAACGATCCAAATACTAAATTTAGTGAAGTCCTAACTTTTGATGAAATAGTTAAAGAAATCGCAGTTGATCAGGGGATATCTGAAAATCAAGCAGCAAACCAACTTATGTCAAGCCAGAATTCAAAAATATTAGAGTCAGCTATTTCTCCTTTAGGCACATCTTCTGTGTCTACTTTAGCAGCTACATATCGTACAATAACTCAATCATTTACTGTTACATCCATATACAAACCGTCTGTGAAGTTTTATACGCAAACAAGTGAAGGAGGAGGTTACTGGGGAATAGTTACGATCTTAAATGTTGGTATGAATAGATCTTATAATGGAATTTCCAAACAATTTGGTGGCACTGTTTATTCTAACCTAGAAACTGCTGCAAGAATTTTTTACATTGTAAATGGAGATTTTTTTAATAACGGTACTACTACCGTTTCTGGTGGTGGTGAAGTAGCAGTTGGTGTTGGAGCATCAGCAACAGTAAATTTTAATCTTTCCTATTCATCAAATTTCTACAAATATTGCTATGTGGAAGGAAGAATTTATACACAATAATAGGAGTTATAAAACATGAATAATAAAAACCCAAAAAAAATTTTGTTAATCATTAATCTTATTGTTGGGATTTTAATTACTGTTGCCCCAATTATTATTACAGGACATGTTTATGATGTAACACACGTCATAGGAAATTTATTAGTAGGAGAATTCGTTATACGAACAGTGTCATTAATAATTGGATTAATAATTATTAATGAAGGAATAAAGACTTATTTTAAATAATAAGAAAAAACATAATTTCTAGATCTTATCTAATCATATGCATAAGTACGGCTTAGATAAGATCATGACATTACAGGAGTTTATGAACAACTAGGAAAAAGGGAGTAGCTTTAATGCTGCTCCCTCTTTTTTGGGGTCCACAATGGTTTGTATATTTCACTAGAAGACACAGAATGGCTTTTTCCGAGCAGGAAAGGGTATAGACCTATTATACTCGGATCCAGGCTTACAGGCAGCTCAATAAAGCAGCGAAAATGGGGGTACAGTCCCGAAAATGCCGATTTACAACGTTAAGCAATTTTAAGAAGTAAAAATGTTTAACTTAACAACGATAAGGGATTTTGAGACATGTATATGAGATATTTAAAACCTTTTAACTGCTGTTATTGAGTTGTTTCTCCTATTGATACAAACCTCATAATCCCTTGATATAACAGCATTTGTGTCCTTAACGTTGTAACCGCGTTTTGTTGGTAGGACCCCTTATATGAGGGGCCACTCTGGAAAATAACTTTCAATTGTTATCTCCCTTAATAACATATTAGTTAATTGCCAGAAACAGTCTGCAGCTTTGGGGGACTAAGTAAAAAACTCCAACACCTTATCATGGATTGGAGTTTTATTCTCGACCTGTTAATTGTCCGACAAACTCAACATCATCTATTCTCCAGCCTTGCTCTTTCACATAGACCAAGAACGTTTTGACAATGACTGTTTTCGTGTTGGTAACATTATTAAATTCTGTACTTAGCTTAAATTCATTAAAAAATTCGGCTTCTGTTTTTGAAGATTGATATTCAAAAGGCTTTAATCCTACCATTGAAGATTGAACTGATTGGTCCGAATTCGGAAGTTCCATGCCCGAAGGGTGGGTTGCCTTATATCCCTGATCGGTCATGAAAGACTTAATGTTCTTATATCGTTCAGCGGTCGTTTGGTAGGTGAAAAAGTTTGTTAGAAATTTCCGGTTTACCTCTAATGCTTCCGTGTTTTGGATAGATGATAAGGAAGCGATCTTTTCTTCGTAGTTGCTTTGGTTCCCTCTGACTTCTTGTAATTGTGTTCGTAAACTGAAGGCATACACAATAAAAACAGCAGCAGCAATAAATCCAAGCATTAGTAAAATATAATTTTTCTTTTTATTTGGTTCTATGACGTCTCACCTCCATTACTGAATCCGTCTAAAGCCTAAAAAGGGATAGAAGCTTTTCCATTGTTCAACAGAAGAATAGGACGTTCCATCACCGCTATTCGAATTAATAAATTTCCCATCTCCCACATACATTCCAACATGGGACGCACCTGGTTTGTAGGTAGAGAAGAAGACTAAATCACCGGGCTTTATTTGATCTTCAGGAACGGGTATCGTTTTGTTGTATTGGGATTGAGCTGTTCCAGACAGATCAATTCCGACTTGTGCAAAAGCATATTCTATTAACCCCGAACAATCAAACCCTCCTGCTGCTGGTGTTCTGCCTCCCCACAAATAAGGAAGGCCAAGAAACTCCCTCATAATATGATGAACTTCTTCCACATCAAACGATTGTGTACCGTTACCCTTAACTGCAACGCTCCCCTCACCAGAATTGTAATAGCGAAGCACATGATCAACATAGTTTACGTCTCCGTATCGGGGCCAACCCGATTTAGCAGCCATCATTTGGCTAAATTCCATGGCCACTTCTTTGGAATACCCCCCGCGTTCCAAGGCGTAGCCAATGAATCCATTTCCGAAATTGTACGACTGCAAGGCTAATTTAATATCGCCTTTGGCTTGCTTCATCACTTCGGCAAAATATTTCACACCAATTTGAATAGAATATTCAGGGTCGGTAATGGCTCCGGGAGGAAGTCCGATTGACTCTGAGGATTGCATCACATCTAAATGTCTTCCCCCTGACTCTTGTTGGATAAGAGCCAGGATAAGGCCTACATATTCACCAACCCCATATTCTTCTGCATATTTCCGTATAAGAGGCTCATATCGTAAAGCTTCTGCTGATACTTCCGCTGTTCCTCCGGCTCCTTCTCCTGATATCCCCGATTCGAATTGATTCTCTCCACCCAGGCTAATAGAAATAAATAAAGCAATTCCGAAAATAGGTGTGAGAAGAAGAAGGATACCAGCAATTATCCAAGTAAGTGGGTTTTTAAGAACGGCTATGGTTTTAGCAACTTTTACACCTTTCTCCAAAACACCTTGCATAAGCTCTCCCCTTTCTAAAAGCAGTTGCGACGCAATGAAACAAGTCATTGTTCATGAAATGAAATGTAATTGCGACATAATGCTTTTCTCCAACATCATTTTCGTTGTTTGGCACTTGGGTCTCTACTTTCTGATCTCTTTACATTTTCAGTAGGTGGATTGGCATTTCGCGATTTAATCTGTTGTTGAGCTTCCCATTGAGTGAGATGTTTTTCTCTTGAAGCAGCTACTTCATTTTTACTGTCCATTCTTCCTGACGGACTACGGTGAGAGGAAGGTTTAACCTCTTCGTTTTTTCTAGCTTCTCGATTAGAATTTCGAGCCGCCTGATTAGTATTACTTCTACTCTTACTAGCCTCTTCACCTTTTCCACTTTTGTAATCATCTAAATGCACAATAGCACCACCAGCATTTCGTGAAGCTGAGCGTGGGGATGTTCCTGCTGCCAATACTGCGGCCGCATTTTTCCCACCTTTACCCGTAGCTTGTTGCCCTGGATTGTTCCCTGATACTTGTTTTTGTGGGGTATTCTCCCCCCTGCATTTCGGTGATTTGATCGGGCTCCACTCGTTTCTATACCAGGTGTAGCAGTTGTAGCCGTTTTCCGTCCTGTTCCTACTTCACCTGATTGAAATCCTTCTTGGCGCTTTTTATATTGATGATTTTTATATGCTTGCCCCACCATTCTTTTTGCACCCTTGAAACCTTTTTCGCCAGCGTCACCCATTTTGCTAAATGAGTTTGTTGTTACTCTCTCAACGACTTGTTGACCTTGTATCATCCCCGCTGAAGCAACTTCGAATAGTTCAGAACGGTATTTAAATAATCCCCACATGGTAATACAGATCAAGAAGACGACAAACGCATAGCCTTCTACTCCATTCGTAACTTTGACTGATTCATAAAGCAAGCTAACAATTCCCGTAATGACAGCGATTAAAAGCACCAATCCTGCTTTCATCAGTAACACGCCTACTATTTTTTTCCGTGATTTAACGCACTTTCACTATTTCGTGTTACACTGAATTCGTCAATTCCGATTTACTGAAAGGATGAATTCAGATGATGTATGATGTACAGACCAATGACCGCGGACAGATTACAATACCTAAAGAGTTAAGAAATACAGTGAATTGAAGGTAAGCTTGGATTCAGATGGCCGGATTATTCTTTATAAATCTGACCTTTTCGATGATGTGGAAGATTTGATTCGTAAAGATTTGGAGAATGAAGGTTTATCCTTTGAGGAAATTGAAAAGAAGTTACCTGAACGAGAAAAAATTAGGCAAAGCCTTACTAAAAATGTCGCATGAAGTGAATGAAGAAATTGAACGGGGCGAATATATAACACTTGACCATTTAAAAGAGAATTTGGAAGATGAGGATTAATAATGTATGAAACTTTTGAAGATTAAGGTTAAGTTAAAATTATAAGCATTGGTACATGCAAAAATTTTTATGATGAATTGAAACGACGATTATAGATATAGAAAATGGGTCAGTCCCCTCCGCTTTCTAGCTGCGGAGGGACTGTCCCAAAAATTAAAACAACCGATTCAAATTTGCCATTTCAATGGCCGATACCGCCGCATCATAGCCTTTGTTACCTGATTTTGTTCCAGAGCGCTCGATAGCTTGCTCAATGGTTTCGGTTGTCACAATGCCGAACATAACCGGCACACCTGTTGTTAAGCCAGCACTCGCAATCCCTTTAGCTGCTTCATTACAGACGTAATCGTAGTGAGTAGTAGATCCGCGAATAACGGTTCCCAGACCGATGATCGCATCGTATTTTTTCGTTTCTGCCATCTTCTTCGCGATAAACGGCACCTCGAATGCCCCTGGCACCCAAGCAACATCTATATCTTCTTCAGACACACCGTGACGTTTCAAGCCATCCATTGCTCCGCCCAATAATTTGCTTGTTAAAAATTCATTAAATCTTCCTACCACGATCCCAATTTTTAAATCCGTTCCGACTAATTGTGCTTCAAATACTTGTCCCATTTTTCATCTCTCCTATGCTAAAATATGATTCATTTTTTCTTTTTTTGTCATTAAATACTGTTTATTCTCTGCTACAGCAGCCACTTCAAGCGGCACACGTTCTATCACTTCAATGCCGTATTTCGTTAAGCCTTCCAGTTTCTCAGGATTGTTTGTCATCAAACGCACCTTCGTAATCCCTAAATCTCGGAGCATTTGCGCCGATAACCCATAATCACGCATTTCCGCCGGGAATCCTAACTGCTCATTTGCTTCGACTGTATCATACCCCTGCTCTTGCAACTCATAGGCTTTTAACTTATTTAGCAGACCAATATCCCTGCCTTCTTGCTCCATGTAGAGCACGACACCACGGCCCGCTTCTTCTATCATTTCTAATGACAGATGCAATTGCGGTCCACAGTCACAACGTTTTGAATGAAAAACGTCCCCTGTCAAACACTCAGAATGAATCCGAACAAGTGGCGCCTCCTCTTTAAGAATATCGCCTTTCACGATAGCAACATGTTCTTTCCCATCTAGCTGATTAGAATAACCAATCATCTGAAATTCGCCAAAGGATGTTGGCAGTTTCACTGATGCCTCACGTTTTACAAGCTGCTCATGTTCATAACGATAGCGGATTAAATCGGCAATCGTCACCAACTTCAAATCGTACGTTTCAGCAAATTTTATTAGTTCTGGCACCCTTGCCATTTCGCCGTTATCACTCATAATTTCGCAAATGACCCCAGCAGGCTGCGCACCGCAAAGCTTCGCAAAATCAACTGCCGCTTCCGTATGTCCATTTCTCTCCAGAACACCGTTTTCCTTGGCTACAAGCGGGAACACATGACCAGGCCGACGAAAATCCGTGCCGGTGACTTCCCCGTCTAACAGTTGTAAAATCGTTTCAGACCGCTCAAAGGCACTAATACCAGTCGTCGTATCCTTATAATCAATACTAACTGTAAAAGCCGTTTGATGATTATCCGTATTGTGCTGAACCATCGGATGTAAATCGAGACGTGCCGCTAATTCCTTCGTGATAGGGGTGCAGATTAAGCCGCGGCCGTGTGTAGCCATAAAGTTAATATTCTCTGGTGTTGCATAATCGGCCAGCACCAAAAAGTCCCCTTCATTTTCACGATTCTCATCATCGACCACGATAATGATTTTCCCCTTTTTCAAATCCTCCATTGCTTCTTCAATGGTATGAAACATTGTCAATACACCGCCTTTTCTAGAATCCATTCTGTCTTAAAAAATCCATCGTAATCGGCGAACTCTCTTTCTTTCGTTCCAACTGATGAATCACATATTTTCCGAGCATGTCATTTTCAATATTCACGACATCCTGCTCTCTTTTAATTCCTAGAATCGTTTCACTAAAAGTAAGAGGAATAAGTGAAACGGTCAACTGTGTTGGTTTTACATCAAAAATGGTTAAACTGATTCCATCAATCGCAATTGATCCCTTTAGCACGCAATATTTACTCAGTTCTTCGCTGATGCCGATATCAACATATACTGCATTTTCAACTTTCCTTTTTCGTAAAATGGTGCCTGTCCCATCCACATGCCCGGAGACAAAATGCCCGCCAAATCGGCCATTTGCCGGCATCGCCCGTTCCAAATTGACGGGGTGGCCTATTTGTAACGACCGGATATTGGTTGCCTTTACCGTCTCCGGCATCACATCAACCGTAAAGGTGCCAGCCGAAAAAGAGGTGACGGTTAAGCAGACGCCGTTTACCGCAATACTGTCGCCCAAATGGATGTCTTCAATCATTTTTTGGGATTCTATCGTTAACTGCATACTATGAGGCCCATTTTTCATTGCTTTGACCTTACCTAAATCTTCTACAATTCCTGTAAACATGATTGTCACCTCATTTCAGTACCGACGTTATTTTTAAGTCTCCACCAATCACTTCTACCTGTTGAAAGTTCAATTCGTAAGCGTACTCCATTTGCTGTACATCTAAATCAGCAAACATCGGAACTGCCCGATTACCGCCGACAATCTTTGGTGCAACATAGGTAATCATTTGGTTTACAAATCCTGATTTCAAAAAACTGGCATTGACGGTTTTACCACCTTCTACATAAAGTTTCATCACCTGACGTTTTCCAAGCTCCGCAAGCAGCTCGGTAATATCGATGGCCCGCGTTGAAAGTTGGATGATTTTTACATGTGGTTGGTGAAAACTAGCTATCTTTTCAGCCGCTGCATCCGAACCGGTGACAATCCACGTTGGTGACTGGCCATCCGTGATCACTTTTTTATCATGCGGCATCTTTAAATGCGTATCTAATATGATTCGAATTGGTTGTCTCTTCGTCTTACCCAAGCGATTTGTGAGGCTTGGATTATCAGATAAGATGGTACCAATTCCAACTAAAATGGCATCCTGTTTCTCGCGATCATTGTGCACATCTTGCTGCACCTCACTGCCGGTAATCTTTTCACCAAAACCTGGCTGTGCCGCTAACTTACCATCCAGCGTAATGGCCTGCTTCAATGTCACAAAAGGTCTATTTTGTTGTATAAAATGAAAGAATGCCTCATTTAATGCATCTGCCTTTTCTTTTAAAGCGCCTGTTTTCACTTCAATCCCAGCATTTCGCAAAAGAGCAATTCCTTTGCCAGCAACTAATGGATTGGGATCCACAGAGGCGATGACTACACGTTCCACACCGGATTCTATTAAGGCCATCGCACATGGAGGTGTTTTTCCATAATGACTGCATGGTTCAAGCGTTACATAAATAGTACTTCCCTTGGCCCGACTTCCTGCCATTTTTAGTGCATGAACCTCAGCATGCTCGGTTCCTGCCTTCAAATGGGCACCAAATCCGATGATTTCGCCATCCTTTACCATCACTGCACCCACGACAGGATTCGGTGCCGTTTGCCCTTCTGCAACCTGGGCCAATTTCAAGGCAAAATCCATATAGAACTCATCCGTCATCTTATTCCCTCCTCCTTTTTTGCAAAAATAAAACTCCTTAGAATAAGTCAACTAAGGAGTTTAGGGAGAGTATGTAAAATGGCAACACTAAATAAGCCTACTGAAGGTTATTTTTTCTTCACAAGCTGGTACCATTGCGCATACGTCCTTCTCCCATCCAGACTATACTGTCGGCTTTGGATTTGCACCAAATCCTACCTTTACAAAAAGGCTCACGGGCTTAGAATTTCTTCATCACCGTCGATTGGGACTTTCACCCGACCCCGAAGGACTTTGCATATGAAATTATTTTGAGGTTTTACGCAAAAATAAAACCCCATAGAATATGTCTACGGGGTGGTTAGGAGTTTTCGTGTTATAAGCATCGACAAATAAACCTTTTGAAGTGTGTTTTTCTTCATAAGGAAATAAGCGTACTCAAACGTCCTTCTCCCATCCAGACTATACTGTCGGCTTTGGATTCACACCAAATCCTGCCTTTATAAAAGGCTCACGGGCTTAGAATTTCTTCATCACCGTCGATTGGGACTTTCACCCGACCCCGAAGGACTATTCATATTTATCCTATATTATAGCACGAATAGTTTCAGAAATCATACTAATTGGATCTGTTGGGCAAAAAGGGCCGCCCCATGCGCCTTCCTCCTCCTACCCAGCCTTACTCGCGACTCAATATAAACAAAACAATACTCTCACAAAAAAGGTCAGTCCCCCGTCGTTTTATACCACGAGTGACTGACCTCTTTTATTTTTATACCTGTAGTGATTTTGCTTGCATCTGGTACATTTGGTTATAGATGCCGCCTTGGGCAAGTAGTTCATCGTGGGTGCCTTGTTCTTTAATGACACCGCGTTCTAATACAAGAATGCGATCGGCATTTTTTATGGTTGATAGGCGGTGGGCAATAATAAAGGTCGTTCGCCCTTTCTTCAGAACCTCCATTGCATGCTGAATGATTTCTTCCGTTTCTGTATCAATATTCGAGGTTGCTTCATCCAAAATTAATATTGCCGGATCAAAAGCAAGCGCACGGGCGAAAGAAATAAGCTGACGCTGTCCTGAGGAAAGGGTGCTGCCTTTTTCAATTACAGGCTCATCGATTCCTTTTTCAAGATTTTTGAGGACCCGCTCGGCACCGACTGCAGTCAAGGCCTCTTCCACTTTTTCGCGGGTAATTTTCGGGTCATTCAAACTTACATTCGATGCAATCGTTCCCGTGAATAGATAGGGATCTTGTAAAACAATACCCATATGTTGACGAATCGTCTGTCTTGGCACATTTGTTACGTCAATCCCATCAATATAAATCTTCCCCTTCGATGGGTCATAGAAACGGAACAATAGATTCATAATGGAACTCTTTCCAGAACCCGTATGGCCAACAAGTGCGACCGTTTCACCGCGATTCGCTTCAAATGATACATTTTTCAACACATAGTCATTTTCTTTATAAGCAAATGAAACATCTTCAAAAAGGACATGCCCGTCGTATCGCGGCATTATCTCTTGTGATACGTTCTCACCGGTGTTATCCAACACCTCAAATACTCTTTGCCCGGCAACGAGGGAGCGTTCCAGTTGTGAAAACTGATTGACCACATTCGTGATCGGATTGAATAATCTCGTTAAGTAATCCACAAACGCATAAAGTGTACCCGAGGACACGATCTCTGCTGTTGTGAATGATTGTGTCCCAAAATAAACAATAAAAATCGTAAACAGGATGAGACGCAACGAATTCACTAGGTTAAAGGACGTGGCTGAATCTAAAAATAATAATTTGCGCTGATAGGCATAATGCTCTTCGTTCATCTCATCAAATTCCTTCGTCATTTGCTTTTCGCGGCGAAAGGCTTGAATAATGGTCATTCCCTGAATGGATTCATTGATCATCGCATTAATATCAGCAATTTTTGTCCGAATCACCCCATTGTATTGGGCAGCATATTTTCGATATAAGATCATCCAAAGATAAATAATCGGTATCATGATTAAGGCAATCAGCGCCATTTTCCAATTTAAAATAAATAGGGCGATATAGACACCCGCTATCGAAATGAAACTTGTTGCGAAGTTAGAAAGCACCTGCACATATAAATTTCGTAAGGCTTCGGTATCATTGGTAACACGTGCGACAATTTTTCCTGCCGGCAATTGATCAAAGTACTGGATCGGCAATGTTTGAATATGCGCAAATACGTCTTGCCGTAATCGTTGGACAACACGATTTGCGCCCATTTGCAAATAGATATACATAAAATAACGGAAAATCGCTGTTGCCACGGCTAAGATAAAGTATAAACACAAGAGCCAGGCAATCGGCTTCATATCTATTTTTCCAATGGTCATATGTTCATCGATAATATATTTTGCTATAAATGGACCTGCAAGTTCCGTAACTACAGCGATCGTTAGGAATAATAGCCCCAGAAAGATCGGCCGCTTGAAATAAAGCGCATAGTTTGTTAATCGTTTACTCGTCCTCATGCCCCGCCCCCCTCTAACTGTTGACGGTCAAATTGTTCTTTATACCAGCCATTTTTCTTGATAAGTTCCTCATGCGTCCCTTGCTCGGTAATTTGTCCTTCATCTAGCACGATAATTTGATCCGCGTGCTGCACACCAGATAAACGATGGGTCGTAATAATGGTGGTTTTCCCGCTTCGTTCATTCTGAATGTTTTGTAGGATACGAGTCTCCGTTTTGGCATCGACCGCTGATAAGGAGTCATCAAGAATTAATATTTCCGGATCCTTAATAAGTGCACGAGCAATTGACACCCGCTGCTTTTGTCCGCCTGATAAGGAGACCCCTTTTTCTCCGACAAGGGTTTCAAGCCCCATCGGCAGGTTCTCTAAATCCTTTTTGAAGTAGGCAAGGTGAATGGCCTCCTGCAATTCAGCTTCTGTTGCATCTTCCTTACCGAATAAGATATTTTCCCGAATGGTCCGTGAGAACAACACATGGTCCTGTGGGACATACCCGATCCAATCCAGAATTTGTTCCTTTGTCTGCGAAGCGATATCTGTTCCGGCAATCAATAATTGACCTTGATCAAGTGGGTATTCCCGCAGTAATTGCCGTAAAAAGGTGGTTTTTCCTGCGCCCGTTTTGCCAACAATCCCAAGGGTTTCCCCCTTTTTAAGTGACAACGAGATTTGTTGTAAATTTTTCACTTGGCTTGTCGGGTATTGAAACATCAAATCATCAAACCCAATCACACTCGGGGTCTTAATGGCAACAGGGTCACTCGTATTTTGAACATCTGCCACATACTCAAGGGTTTCCTGGACCCGATCAAGTGAGGCATTCCCTTGTTGCATCACATTGATTAATTCACCAATAGCAAAAATGGGCCATACGGCAATCCCTAAATAGACATTAAAGGTAACGAGTTGGCCGACAGTCATTTCACCATTAGACACAAGAAAGGCACCGTAACCAAGTGCGACAACATAGCTAATACCTGTTCCAACTTTTGTAATCGGCCCGAATAAGGCATTAATTTTCGCAGTATCCATATTTTTCGCGTATACTTCTTCGCTCTTGTCAGCAAAATTCATTTCATCCTTTTTCTCCTGAACATAAGCCCGAATGACACGGACACCGGCAACAGATTCTAAAACACTATCATTCAGTTCACCGAATGAGTCCTGTGCCTTCATATATCGTTCATGGACAAGCTTACCCAAATATTGAATTAATACGGCCATAATTGGTACTGGCAGCATAGCGAAAAACGTTAATTTCCATGAAATCATGAACCCCATTGCACAAATAATGGCACCCATATATAACGTGGAATCTATAAGCGTCATGATCCCAAATCCCGCTGTAATTGAAACCGCATTTAAATCATTTGTCGCGCGTGCCATTAAGTCACCCGTCCGATTCTTTTCATAAAAGGTTGGCGTCATTTTTAAAAATTGCCGCATTAATTTACGGCGCATTATTTTTTCAAGATTAATAGCCCCTTCAAATAAACGGTATTGCCACACAAAATTTAATAAATAACCAAAGACAATAATCGCAATAAAAATGAGCATATATTGACCTAATATCGCTCTTGTCATTTTACCCGCTGTTAAAACATCAATAACAGTGCCCAGTAAATACGGCGGAACCACTTCCAACACACTGGCTATTATTAATACGATAACGGCAATGGCGTACTGCTTCCGATACTGTTTAAAAAACCAGCTTAGCTTTCCTAAAACATCAAACATGTATCAAACCCACTTTCCCTACATTCTGTAAACCATCACTACCCGCAATCTAGCCAATCCTTTTTGAAAATCAATCTTGTTTGCTTACACCACATCGTCCTCTACTCCTTTGATATCAACTTCACCAAAAAATCCGACAACAAAAAAAGCATACCCTAAAAAGAGCATGCTTCTTTTTGGAAAGGGATAGAAAACATCTCCATACCCTTCATCACGATCGGAATTCATTAAATGACAGAAAACAGGTATGGATAACATATGAAATTAGCATGTACGTTGACGACAGTAAGATCTCTCATTATCCATTCCTCCTTCATAAAATGTTTGGTGTTCTTGAAGGTTACCATTTTTTTCATAGTATTGTCAACAGTCAGAAAAATCATCCCATACAAAAGGGCGGCCCCAGTTTTGGAACCGCCCTGCTTTTTTCTTATTTCTTTTCCAGTTGCTTGTATTGCTCGATAATTCCTTGAAAGAGTCTCGATCCCGGTTCAAGTTGTGTGTATTTTTGAATTGCCGCTTCAACACCCTGATCCTTGATAACAGTTTGCACTTGGACGGCTTCCTCATCACCTTGAAAATCATACAACAGAGCTGCAGCGATTCCCTTCAATAGATACTCAGGCTGTTTTCCAGTCACTTCAACATATTGTCTTGCGGGACTGACTAGGCGATCATTTGGCCCAAGTTTACGAATTGGCGAGCGGCCAACCCTTGTTACCTCGTCAATAATATAGGCATTAGAAAAACGGCCAATAATCTTTTGAATGTACCTATGATGTTCTTCTTTATTAAAGCCATATTTACCCACTAAAAATTCGCCACTTTCCTTAAGTGACCCTTCAACCAGGCCGCGAATCTCTTGATTCTCCATTGCCTGATTAATTGTCTCCGTTCCAAAATAATAGCCAAAGTATGCTGCAAGTGCATGCCCGGTATTAACAGTGAATAGCTTTCGTTCAATATAAGGTACTAGCTCTTGAACATAGGTAATCCCCTTAACAGGTGGCTTTTCGCCGATTATCTTCGGCTCCTCTACCACCCATTCATAAAACGGTTCTACCTTCACCATGAGTTTATCCTCATTCACCTGATTCGGGACAATCCGATCTACCGCGGAATCAGGAAAGCCAAAGCGCCCTTCAAATTGTGTCTTTTCGTCTGCTGTTAGCTTTTCAAAAATCTTCTCTTTTAAGAGCGAACTGCCGCCAATCATATTTTCACAAGCGATAATAGTGAGCGGCCGATCCGTTTGTTCGATACGTTTACGCAGACCATCTGCAATCAAACCGGCAATCAGCGGAAGAATATTCGGCCCAATGGCAGTTGTTACTAAATCGGCTTCCGCAATGGCGGCTATTACTTGCTCAGGGTTTGCTGCACTATTGATGGCTCTTACATTTTTAATCGTGTCCTCTTGTTGGGCCGGTTCTGCAAGTACTACCCGGTATTCCTTCTTTTCATTGAGTAAACGGACAATCTCATCGTTTACATCGACAAAACAAGTTTCATAACCGGAATGATATAATAAATTTCCAATAAAACCCCGACCAATATTTCCCGCTCCAAAGTGTACGGCCAACATTTAGTTCACCTCTTCAAAAATGGATAGAATCTCATCGGCCGATTTTGCAGAAACTAGCTTTTCAATATTTTCTTCCTCCGAACAGACAATGGCAATCTTCGAAAGAATGTCTAGGTGTTCATTATCTTTACCGGCGATCCCAATTAACAGTTTAACGATATTTCCGGCGCCAAAATCCACGCCTTGGGGAACCTGAACAAAGGAAATGCCTGATTCCTTCACAAACGACTTTGAATCCTCGGTGCCATGTGGAATGGCAACAAAATTCCCCATATAGGTAGAAGTCAATTGTTCTCTTTCCAGCATTTTTTCAATATAGTTTGGCTCGACATAGCCTTTTTCAACTAGAATACTTCCGGTCAATTTAATTGCTTCCTCTTTAGAAGCCACAGCGGCATTTAATAGAATATTTTCTTTTGCTAGAATTGATTTTGTCATGATTAAACACTCCTTAATTCTTTTAACTTTTCGTTGAAAAATTGATCTAACCTTGCTGTGAGTAATTCCATGATTCTGTCATGGTCATGTGATTGGAAAATAGTTGTGTTTTCTTCACTTTCAATTAACAAGGTGCTTAAAAAACTCAATACCTCTAAGACCTTTTCAGATGTATTTGCTGGTGATAGCAGTAATACTACTACAGTCATTTCCATATCGTTTTCATCCATACCCGCAACGTTTACTGGTGTTTGCAAAACGGTAAGATCAAAGCATGGCTCTACCACGTGTGAAGAACGCGTATGGTATAGGGCCATACCTGTTTCAGGAATACCAATCCCCCCTAACCTTTCCCTTTCAAGGATCTTTTGAACAACGATCTCCACGTTGTCAATTTTCCCTTCTTGATAGAGCCTTCGGCAGGATTGGGTTAGAATTTCTTCCGTCGATTTGTACACGCTAAGTTTGTTCACTTCGAACCCCTTAAGAATCGTAGCAATCGTTCCAGCATAATCGTGGATATGTTTCATTTCCTCGATTAACCTTGCAGAGCTTTTATGGCCTTTACTCGCTTGGATCGCAATAGGAAGCTGTCTCTCGGAATTATTCACGATCTTATATTCATTGATAAAGGTACGAATCTTTTCAATCTCATCTTTATTTAAAAAGGGATTGACCACAATATAATCCGCCTCATAATCAGGAATCGGAATGGTGGAAAGGACTAACTGATACTGATCCTTATTCATCTTTTTGAATTCCATAACCGAAACATTTTGAATATGCTTCAACTCAGGGAATTCTCTTTGCAATCTCGTTGCCAGCATCTTCGAGGTACCAATTCCACTTGAACAAACCACCAGCGTTCTTACGTTTACAAGCTCTCGGTTTCCCATAATCGCTGCGCCAAAGTGCATCACCAGATACCCTGTTTCCTCATCTGGTACATAAAAGTGATGAAAAACCTGCGTGGTTGCTTGTTTAACAATACTAAACAAATCTGTATAATCTCGTTTTATTTTATCTAACAATGGGTTGCTTATCCCCATTTTTTGCTTCATCCGATAAATAGCCGGCTTTAAATGGGTGACAAGCCCCTCAAATAAGGAGCGATTCGCCGATAAATCTATCCCTGTTAATTCGCTGACACGTTCAATTAGTTTTTTGGTTTTGACTGCAATCTCTAGGCCTGTTTCCTCATTTAAGTATTCATTATCATGTCGTACCTTCGCACCCTTTAGGTGCATGGTAATGTAGGCAACCTCTGCCTTCGGTATAGTAATAGTAAAAACTTGCTCTAACCCAGTAACAATTTTTTCGGCAAATTTATATTCTTTCGATACTCTTTGTTCTTCAAAATAAGTTTGGTTAATCGTTATTCCTTCGCCCTTTTGGATTCGTTCCACAGCCAAGGCTACATGAACGACTAATCCAATATAGGCACTATCGGCCATTGAAAATGGTAATTCTTGAACAATGGAATTGACTATTTTTTCAACAATGACAAGCTTCTTCTTATCAACAAGTCCCATCAATCTCTCAGAGATGGAATGAATTTGCTGCGCACCGCGCTTTTGAATATTCTCTCGTGTTAAGGAGAGAATTTCTGCCTCATCCAGATACTCAGAAATTAAATTGCTCATCGCCCTTCGTTTAGCGCCTTCATCCCCGTCAATTTCGACCCCATAACCTCTTCTTCGGACCAGTGCCAATCCAATGGTTTGTAATCTCTCTTCTAACTTTGTTAAATCAGCGCTTACCGTGGCAATCGTGACATTTAAGTCGTTGGCAAGACCAAGTAGTTTTACGGGCTCATTGGTTTCTAAAAGCTCACATAAAATGATCGTTTGCCGTTCTTCCGGTGTGTATTCTGTATGGGAAAGATTAAACAAATAGAGTTCAAGTTCCCGCACTTTGTTCGTGTCACCAATGATTTGAACGCCAACCCCCGACTTTTTTTGCAATGACAGAGTGTATTCTTCAAGAATATCTTCTACATTTTTTAAATCACGGTGGATGGTTCTTGCACTAACACCAATTTGGTCAGCAAGGTCTTTCACGGTCGTTTCATCCGTATTCTTTAATAAGATTTCAAGGATTTGTCTTTCTCTTGCGGAAATATACATATTTCACACTCCTAAAAGTTGACCGTCAGCCTCCTAGCTTATGTTGTTGCCAAAATTAAAATATTATACTGACAATCTAATTTTAATCCCGCAATATCCTTTATACAACATGAGCTAGTTATAAATTAGTCAACTTCATTGTTGACATTATTAAAATACGAAAGGAAAAAAGAGCCTAGTCACGTTCCCTAGGCTCTTAGCTGTTTGTTATGACTCTTTCTTTAATGAATTAACTAATTCATCATATCTTGGACTATTTAAGAAGTTTTCTACGGAAATATGCTTGGCATTTGGAAGCTTTGCTTTCGCACGATCCGTTAAGTCTTTATGTGTCACAACCACATCAGCATCTGCCGGTAAATTACTAATCGCTGTGTTAATAACCCTCACATCTAGACCCGCTTTTTGCACTTTGTTTCTTAGAATGGAAGCACCCATTGCACTAGAACCCATTCCAGCATCACAAGCAAATACGATCTTGTTTACATTATCAGGATTGATCTCGTCTTGTTTCGTTAAGACAGAACTTACAGAACTCTTTTTACCCTTCATTTCTTCCATTTTTGCTGTTGCAGAAGATAAATCTTCTTCCTCTTCTGTTGTCTTACTTGTTTTAAGAATCAAAGCTGCCACGGCAAACGATACAGCAGTTGCGACAACCACACCAGCAAGTGTTGCAAAATAACCACCCTTAGGTGTCATCGCAAGTAGGGCAAAGATACTACCTGGTGATGGTGCTGCAACAAGACCTGCATCAAGAAGATTGAATGTGAAAACTCCACTTACGCCACCCGCCATTGCGGCAAAAATTAACATCGGCTTCATTAAGATATATGGGAAGTAAATTTCATGAATACCACCCAAGAAGTGGATAATAACCGCACCAGGTGCTGTTTGTTTTGCTGTCCCTTTACCAAATAGCATAAAGGCTAGTAGAATCCCTAAACCAGGTCCAGGGTTTGTTTCTAATAAGAACAGAATCGATTTTCCTGCTTTTGTTGCTTGCTCAATTCCGAGTGGGCTTAAAATCCCATGGTTAATGGCATTATTTAAGAATAGGACTTTTGCCGGTTCAATAAAGACGTTTGCTAATGGTAACATATTATGGTCGATAATAAATTGGACACCATTTGCTAAGATTTTGCTTAGCCCTTCCACCACTGGGCCAACACCTTTATACGCTCCTAGTGTTAACAAACCACCTAGAATTCCTGCTGAGAAGTTATTAACAAGCATTTCAAATCCAGATTTAATTTTTCCATGCACAAGTTTGTCAAAATATTTAATGACAATACCACCAATAGGTCCCATGATCATAGCGCCTAAGAACATCGGGATATCTGTTCCAACAATGACACCCATTGTTGCGGTCGCACCTACAACCCCACCACGAATATCGTAAACCATTCGACCACCGGTAAAACCAATTAATAATGGCAATAGATAAGTGATCATCGGGCCTACAAGTGTGGCTAGATCCTTATTAGGCGCCCAGCCTGTTGGAATAAATAGTGCGGTAATTAGCCCCCACGCAATAAAGGCCCCAATATTCGGCATGACCATACCGCTTAAATAACTACCGAACTTTTGTATCTTCACTTTTACATCTGATTTATCTTTAGCTGTTTCATTCATCTTTTTTCCCCCTTCAACTTATTTGTTGAACTTCTATCTTCATAATAAAGCGGTTTCATTCCCTAATCAATTTATACAAAATTTCATTTTGTCACGATGATTGTTGCCAACATTTTTTTTTTGGTTTTTGGAGAAAATATCCACATGCTATCATTGATAAGTTTTAAGCAGCACAACTAGAAAGGATGGTCACCGTGGAAAAGCTCAGCATATTTAAACAAAGGAAATATTATGTATCGCTACTACTTCTGCTTCTTCTCCTTGTAGGTTCATCTGTCTATTTTTTCGGTCATACCTATGGACAAGAAACCGCTCAGTTTAACATTCCATATGGAGATGATCCAAAACAAACGTTAGATCTTTATAGCCCCAACGCCATTATCAGTCAAAAACAGCCAGTGATCATCTATGTTCATGGGGGCAGCTGGAAAGCGGGGACTAAAAGCAATGTAGCGGAGAAACCCTCATTCTTTACAAGGGATGGGTATGTATTTGTGTCCGTCAATTACAGGCTATATCCTCATGCCACCTATCAGCAAATGGCTGCTGATGTGGCCTCAGCCGTAAAGTGGGTCCATGATCACGCGAATCAATACCAAATCGATCGAGACAACATCCATTTAATGGGCCACTCTGCTGGGGGACATTTGGCCATGCTTATTGGAACTAATCCCACCTATTTAGGGAAAATCGGCCTATCACTAAATAGAATTCATTCCATTGTAAATTTGGATGGACCGATTGATATTAACCAACTTGTTCAAGGGAATCCAGGCTATCAAACAGTTTTCGGCCATGACACGAATGCACGGGCAGAGGCATCCCCACTTACCTATGCGGGAAATAAAAATCTGCCGCCCATCTTCCTCGTATCAAAAGGGGGAAAATCGACTGAAGCTTTTATGAATAAAGCTGCTGCCGCCGGTAATATCGTGGGTTCCTTTGAAACAAAAACACTTACACATCGTGAGGTGACAAAACTGTTTGGCGTTAGCAGTAGTTCAGTTGAGGCCCAGAATATGACAACAGCTGTGATGGAGTTTTTGAAACGGGCAGGAGAACAATAAATATCATTTAAAAAAATCTAAGGAAGCCCGGGTTTATCCCGGTAACCTTAGATTTTTTTTAAAAACAATGATAAAAAAGTTAACCTTCATTTCTTTTAAACTTTTTGTTCATGATAACTATAGTTAAATTGTAAACCATATTCAAAGATGTTATTAATAAGATCTCTTTTCCTAATTATTTTCCCGTACAGGACAAGTTCTCTACCAGATATTGTTATCTTGACCCGATAGGTGGTTAAAAAATTTATCATAAATTCGACTTTACTAACGAACCTAATTCCCCCCGCACTCATATCAAGAGCATAAATCGTAACTTCATTTGTTGGTTCGGTCTTTTCTTTGAATATAGAGGTGACGGATTCAATGGACGATTGAATTGGTCTATTGAACTTTACTCTATTGAATTCCCTACGACTAAATAAATCGTGCATGTAGATCTCCCCAGGTTCTTTGCCTTTGCCAATAATGAAATACTGTCACTTAGAACTTATTCCTTTAGGTAATTTTTAACAGTTTACCAGTATTTACATTTTACACCATGAGTAAAGAATTTGAAATATTAATTTAAGAGACGTGAAGAAATCTACTGCCTCGGCCCCCAAAGGATAACGGTGACTCCGACTAAACAAATGGCCGCCCCAATCCAGTCGTATGTATCGGGTGCTTTCTTATCAACGCCCCAGCCCCACAAGATCGAGAGAATAATAAACACGCCACCGTATGCCGCATAAACCCTTCCAAACGAAGGAAACTTTTGAAAGGTAGGGATTATTCCGTATAGGATCAAAATAATACCGCCGATTATTCCGTACCAATAGGGTTTGCCTTCCCGTAACCAAATCCAGATTAAGTAGCCTCCGCCGATTTCAGCAATTCCTGCAAGAATGAATAAAAATATTGTATAAATCATATTTCTCCTTTTCTATATGCATTTTACTATGCAGCTTATTCCATTCAACTTTATTGCGAAAATAAATTCCCTTTCCATTGTATCCTACATTATTTACAATTGAATTTTCAAACTACTATATATCAACAACAAACCTCACGTTTATAAGCGGAACGTGAGGTTCTTTTGGTACTATTCTATTTCATACTTCATAAATCACCGGGTCATCCTTCATTTATTTCTATTTATAGCAAGGATTTATTTATTAAAACTCTTTAAGCAATTCGCTCAATACGTTCCCGATAAATCTAAAGTGATGTTCGTTACATGCTTTTTCTCAAATCTGGAGGTATCCATTTTTTCTTGCAATTTTTCAAAATAAAGGTCCGGTTCAACTGGTAATTCTACCGTTTCATTTAACCATGAGGATAAATAAATGGCGTTTGAAATATCTAAGGCCTTTACTCCCTCCACACCTGGTGAAAGTAATGGTGCTCCATTTACAATTGCCTCAATCCAGTTTTGGATAATACTTGTATGATTTCCATTATCACTTTTTACAGGGATTTCAACTTTACGGTATTCAGGCTGACCAAAACCGCCTGTATATGATGCATTAAATTCACGTTCCGATTGGACAAGCTGGTAAAAAGTAAGTTGTTCATTTTCGACAACGAGCTTCCCTCTGTCACCAACCATTTCAAGACGATTGGTACCTGGTGCTTCACCTGTCGAAGTAATAAATACACCTGTTGCACCGTTTTCATATTCCACATATGCCGTAACATCATCTTCTGTTTCAATATCATGGTATTTTCCTAAACCACACATTGCCCGTACCCGCTTTGGCATCATTCCTGTCGTCCATTGCCAAATATCTAATTGATGAAGTGCTTGA
The DNA here is from genome assembly GCF_030915505.1 of Neobacillus sp. OS1-2. Classification (GTDB taxonomy): domain Bacteria; phylum Bacillota; class Bacilli; order Bacillales; family Cytobacillaceae; genus Neobacillus. Next base: position 2,145,199 of record NZ_CP133265.1, on the reverse strand, counting down.
TTTAATAGGACGCCACCGCCTTCGCCTTTCCAGGTGGCTCGCCATTTACTTGAATTATAATAACTTTGTGGTCGGTAAGTGTCGGTCACAATCCAATTGGTTCGTTTCATTTCGCCTAGTTGACCTGATTGAATTAGTTCCCGTACTTTTTGATACAGGGGATTTGCTCTTTGGTTATACATAATGCCAAACACTTTTCCAGTAGATTTCGCTGCGTCATTCATTCCAACACATTTTTTGTGTAGACACCTGCAGGTTTTTCAATGAGGACATGAATCCCTTTAGCAAAGGCCTTTTTTGCTAGCTCTGGATGACTATAATGGGGGGTTGCGATAAGGACAGCGTCAATTTCTGATTCATTAAAGAATGTTTCTTCATTCCGAAAAATTTGTACATCTCCTGTTGTATGATTTTTCACCCATTCTATTCGAGCTTCATTACTGCTGCAAATTGCCGTTAAAGCCGCTCCATTGATTAGCCCTTTATCAAGCAATTGAACATGTGAACTGCCCATGTTTCCTATTCCGATTACACCAACCTTAACTAGTTCCATCCCTAATCCCCCCTATTCATTCATTTTCTATGATTTAACCACGATGTGGTACACATGTATTGTAATTCGGTTAATACAAGTATAATGAATGGTTAAAACTTTTGTCAATTACGAATGTCTTCTTTACACTTTACTCCGTGGAAATACACGATTTTCACTGCTCATAATAACATTTCAAATATGATAGAATTGTTATATAAAGAGGAAGGAGCACAAACTTTTGAACATCGATAAACAGGATAATAAAAATAAACCCTCTAGTGTTCAGGTTATCTCTCGTGCGGCTAACATACTGCGAATTCTAAGAGAACATCCGAAGGGATTAAGCCTGTCACAGATTGCAAAAGAAGTGAACTTAGCCAGATCGACAGTTCAAAGAATTGTTGCTGCACTTGAGCAGGAAAATTTCGTTGCAGCAGCTTCCCAGAAAGGTGGTATCCGTCTCGGACCTGAGATTGCCATGCTTGCCGCTGCTGTCCATAGTGACCTTAGAGAAGAAATGAGGCCATTTTTAATCCAACTATCTAACCAAGTGAATGAAACAGTCGACCTTTCTATATTAGATAACGGAAAAGTGCTTTTTGTGGATCAAATTATTGCAGCACATCCACTACAAGCGACTTCACAACCCGGTGCCGCCTTTCCATTACATTGCACGGCTAACGGAAAGGCTATACTCGCCTCACTACCTGTAGTCGAGGTTGAGAAACTATTGCCGGAACATTTAAACCAGTACACTGAAAACACGGTTACGAATCGAGAAGAACTGTTAAAGGAATTAGAAGTGATCCGAAAAGAGGGAGTTGCATTTTCAAGGGAGGAGCATATCCACGGAATTTGTGCGGTAGGCGCAGTTGTCTACGATAGTATGGGAAATTTGAGCGCTGTCTCCATACCGCTGCCAGCTACTCGTTTTTATGGGAATGAAGAAAAGCTAACGGCATGCCTTCTGAAGACTTGTCAACTCCTCAACCAGCACTTTGATGTTCAACAATAAGAAAAACCCGGGAGAAGCTTCTAACGGGTTTACTTTTGGGTGCAAAACGCCAATTCTCTAGTTAATTAACAATAGAAATCACAATAAATTCGCATATAAAAACGCAAGCGAAATGAAAGTCATATTGGCATCGTTATTGGTATATAACTGTAAGGCATAAAAATGACGTTTTCTTGAATAAGATGTCTTGTCCTTAATCGCCTAACAAGCCAAAGTAAAATAAGCGGAGGTTTTCCGTTTAAATGCAGAATGGAGCTCATTTTGGGGTAAATAAGGGGGGATTTTCCGCTTATGCAAGAAAAAACCTCCTAATTTTTCATTTTTTGAATCGATAGACGGAATCTCTCCGCCTATTTAATCCCTTTTTAACAATAATTTCTAATTAGGCGGAAATCCTCCGTCTATTTATCAGCTCGGTGCTTACTTAGTACACAGGTATGTGTCTTTTCTTTTTCTAATATTCCACACTACATTTCCAGTGTTTTGGAAAATAAACTTGTTTTTATTTCTTTATTCATAATTCAAATCACAACACATTCACTCACACTTCAATAATTATTTCATACCCTGTGAATTACACTGTGAATTTGATGGCGAATTCAAGTGCGTTGTACAATGTTTGCGCCTCTGAGGTGAACCCGTTAAGAAGCTTCTAACGGATTTTTCTTCTGTTTTATGTTATTAACCTATACTCTTCCCATAACAATAATGTTCTTTTCTGTATTTAAGGTAATAACTTTATCTGTCCTTCCAACAAAGAGGCCATTTTCAACAACACCCGGGATTAGATTCAAGTTTTTCTCAAGTTCCCCAGGTTGACTTATTATGGGGAATGCGCAATCGAAAATATAGTTCCCATTATCGGTTAAAAATGGGGTCCCATTGTTTTGCCTTAGCTGTGGGTTACATCCAAGACCTTCGATATGTTTCATCGTCATTTCATAGCCAAAAGGCACCACCTCTACTGGAAGTGGGAACGCCCCTAATTTATTCACTCTTTTGCTGGGGTCTGCTATAACGATAAAATATTTAGCTGCTGTTGCGATAATTTTTTCTCTTAAAAGGGCACCTCCTCCTCCTTTTATGAGATTAAAATCATCATCCACTTCATCTGCACCATCGATTGCCAAATCAATTTGTTCGATTTCATGAAACTCGACAAGTTGGATTCCTACCTCTTTCGCCAATTTCTCCGTTTGAATTGAAGTTGGAATTCCTTTGATAGACAGCCCCTCTTTCACCAATTTTCCAAGTTTAGAAATGGTATAAAATACTGTAGAGCCTGTTCCAAGTCCAACTACCATACCATCTTTCACGTATTCTACAACCTTTTCTCCAACCATTTTCTTATCATTCATGGATTTTTATCTCCCATTTACTAATAGTCAATTCCCTCATATGTTAAATATGTACAAAAGTTATTCTTTATACAAATCATAACTTTTCTTTATTTAGTAGCTTTATATTTAAAGTTACATATTGTAACTATGATAGTTCAGCAATTTTCTTAGCAGTTGTATGAAAAGAAACTCATCATTTTCAAAGATTATTACGTTTTCAATCAAACGATTGATTAGCTTTCAAAATACTAATCAACTGTTTGTTTAAAACCTATGCTATCACTTATAAATGAAGGGTCTTATGCTGCCTTTTGATAATTTTTCAAGAAAGAAGGGCTATATACCAGCTAATGTTCCTCAAAAAGAGCCCATGCAAATAGGCTCTTTTTGAATTAAGAAGGTCTCCCACTGTAATGAGTTTTAGAAGAAGTCTTTATTACTATATAACGAATGATAAATCCAATTCCTAACCCAGGTATCAAAGATAATATAGGAAGCCAAATAGGACCAAATGATACACCGAAAAATATTTTTGGAGAGTACATAAGACCCACTGTGACAAAATAGGCTCCAAACGCAAATGGGACAAATGATAACCGAGGATTCTCACCTTCCGCAAATTTATAGGCATCATACATGGCAAACATATAAACACATGGATAAAACATAAGCCATTGGTAATCAACCACTCCGGCAGCCTCATCTATCTTCCCAAGAAAACTTAACATGATCGCTTGATTAAATAAACTGTTTACATTAATGATGAATTCTAAAAGGATAAACAGTACTCCTTTTACAAGGTGACCATTTAATAATTGACCGAAACCCGGAAAAGCAATACTCCAAAGAATTGCTTCTAACTTATTCGTTTTATTCATACTATCAACCTTTATTATTCGGTTATATTTTGATTACTCTTTATTTTATCTACTTTTTTTATTAATCCCACTAAACCTCTAATCGTAAATAAAGTAAAACTCACACTCCCGAATGTATGAACTGGTGTCCATTTTTTCCATTTAAATAATCTAGAATTCCTTTCAAAATACCACTGACCGATACTCATCGGAACGCTAAACACCAAACTTTTCAACAAGATTTTTCCTAAATTATCGTTATAGGACATTTTCACCCAAATGACACTTAAAAGAGGAAAAAACAACATGTCATAAATAATGTTAGTTTTAAAAATCTTCCCTAAAGGACGAACTGGATATTCAATTTTTTTTGTTCCGACAACATAAGCATCAACCAAAGTCGCAAGGACCCCTTTGGAAAAAAATATAACAAGGTTTTCTCTCATTTTTGAACCCCTAAATAGAAAGGGCAGGGCAACTATACACAAACTAGTGAGTAAATGTAACAATCTTTTCTCCAATAGTTATCATCCTTTTTTATTTACTATTTTTTAAAATTACCCTTAAAGAATTATTTATACCTTCTCTTAATTGCTTGGATGGTAATTATTTAATAAAAATAAAAAAGAGGGCCAATATCTTCTTTTCTAATAAAAAGATGGGACATTGACCCTAAAACATGATTCCTTTGAAATCCTTTATTTGATTATAGCTTTTGATACCAAGTTGCTGCGGCTTGGACTTCTTCCATCGTTAGTTGATGGCCTCTATCTTCCCAATGAAGTTCCACATTAGCATTCGCTTTTTCCAAGATCGATTGTAATTCAGCCGATTCCATTGGCAAGCAAATTGGATCATTTGTCCCGGCAGCAATGAACACAGATTTTCCTGCCAAATCAGGGAGATCAATTCCCTTTCTAGGTACCATAGGGTGATGAAGAATTGCACCCTTTAGTGCATTTTGATAGTGAAATAATAAACTCGCAGCAATATTCGCACCATTTGAGTAACCAACTGCAATCATATTATCACGATCGAACTCATACTTTTCTGCTGCTTCATCAAGAAATTCATTTAATTCCTTTGTTCGAAAAATTAGATCCTCTTCATCAAAGACACCTTCTGCTAATCTGCGGAAAAACCGAGGCATCCCATTTTCTAACACATTGCCACGAACGCTTAGTACATTTGCCTTATCATCGATCATTCCTGCAAGTGGCAGCAGGTCTAATTCATTGCCACCCGTACCATGAAGCAATAATAATGTTGGTTTTGTTGGATCTTGTCCCTTATTAAATATATGTTTCATGACTGTTCTCCCTCCAGAACACAACCTATTTAGGTCGTTCTATTTCAAAAATTTCACCTATTTTGGCGTAATTATTTCCAGCCAATCGACTTACAGCAGCTAAGCCACTAGGGTCGATTCTTCCATTATCATAAATATCATCTTCAATGTGAAATTGAACAACTTTTCCTATAATAAAATCACACCCAGGTGCATCTAAACCTCCCAATTCCAAAGAATGCTCTAATGTACATTCCATTCGAATTTTCGCTTCCTTTACACCTGGTACAGCAATCCTTACACTGTCAACCGGAGTTAAATTAGCTAACACAATTTCACTCTGTTGAGGAGGAAGGCTTGCAGCTGTTTTATTAATTTTTTCAACATTTTGTTCGTCAACAATATGAACCACAAATTCCTTAGACTCGATGATGTTTCTTGCTGTATCTTTTTGTCCTCCCGCAGACCGTTGAATAGACAATGATATCATCGGGGGATTAGATGATACGATAGTAAAATAACTAAATGGCGCTCCGTTCAAAACCCCGTCTTTTGAAACCGTTGTGACGAAAGCAATCGGTCTAGGTATGATACTACCAATAAGAAATTTATAATTTTCTCTTTCAGACAATGAGGCTGGATCAATCGAAAGCAAAGAAATCAGTCCCTTTCGTAAAATTAGTCTAGTTCTCTTACTTCAAATGGCAGCAAACCTCGTTCAATTTGTGCTCTATGTGGCTCATACTGATCTGGCAGCATCAACTTTTCACCCGTTGTTTCCTGTGACTCATCGTGCGCAAATCCTGGTGGGTCAGTAGCAATTTCAAATAGAATTTCCCCGTGCTCTCTAAAGTAAATGGCATTAAAGTAATTTCTGTCTTGTACAGGGGTAACTCCATACCCTTTGGATGCAACGTATTTTTTCCAATCTAATTGATCTTCATCATCAACAGCCCGCCATGCAATGTGGTGTACTGTACCCACACCCATTTTCCCACGTCCAATAGGGGTTAATTTAACGTCAATAACATTTCCGATATCCGCAGTTGAACGATAACGGGCGTAATCACCTTCATTACCGACTAATTCGAGTCCCATTACTTTTTCTAGCAATTCAGCCGTTTTGTTAGGCTGGGTCGATAATAGTGTTGCTCCGCCAAAGCCTTTTATTGCAACCTCTCCTGTTACATCGCCGAAAGTCCAATTATTGACTTCCCCTTCTTCTCTTTCAACGATTTCTAAGTGAAGACCGTGCGGATCATCAAATTCTAAATATTGCTCTCCAAAGCGTTCGATTTTAGTAAAAGGAACATTGAACTTTTTTAATCTTTGTTTCCAAAATCCCATGGCACCTTTCGGAACTACATAAGAAGTAACCCCTACTTGACCATCTCCAATAACCCCCGAACGGGCTCCCGCCCATGGAAAGAAGGTAATAATGGTTCCTGGCTTTCCACCTTCATTTCCAAAATAAAGGTGATACGTACCTGGATCATCAAAATTGACTGTTTGTTTTACCATTCGTAATCCTAATACACCGGCATAAAAATCTACATTTTCCTGCGGATGTCCAACGATTGCAGTGATATGGTGAATACCCATTGTTTTTTTACTCATTCCTGTCACCCCTTTATAATGTATAATCTACCTAACTAATAGAACATGATATCTTATTTTATTCCTAGTACCGGATTTAAAAACTCTAGTTATTAACTTTACTTTGAGAATCTCTAAACTGAGGTATATTAAAATAAAAAGGCATCTACTGAATATCTACCTGGACCACTTAAAGCTATGCCAATTGAAACTGCAAGTAATGTAAGGTTATACTCGTATCCATTTGATGTTGACCAAATTCCGTTTGCACCATGCACTTTAACTATAGTCATAACCATTGTTCCTGCAATCATGATTCCTGCAAGCGGGGTCAATAATCCTAACGTGAACAAAACGCCCCCAATAAGTTCTGCTAATCCAGCGAAAAGAGCCATGGTTACACCCGGTTTTATACCAATAGAATCAAACCAGCCTCCAGTACCTTTTAAACCATAACCGCCGAACCAACCAAATAATTTTTGGGCACCGTGACCTACAAATAGTAACCCCACTACCAACCGAATAATGAATAAACCAAGATTTATCATTTTAAAATCCTCCTCTATGATATGATTTTTATCTCGAATCTGAGATATTAGTTCAAAAAAAATCATTAAACCATTTTATCATTTACCTTTTTTAAAAGTTCAACGAATAGTTCAGACTCCATAGAAGTTAAAGAACTAAACATGTGATCAACCCATTCCTGATGGATCGGCATAATATGTTCCATCAAATCGTTGCCATCATCAGTTAACGTGACATGTATTGCTCTACGGTCATCTGGACAGGCACTCCGAGTTAACAATCCTTTCTGTTCCAATCTATCAATAACATACGTCATAGAACCACTAGAAATTAATATTCTGTGACCAATTTGCTGTATGGTTTGTTTTCCTTTGAAATAAAGCACCTCTAGAACAGAAAATTCCGTAATACTAAGATTGTTTTTTGTCATTTCCACCTTCATTTTTTCCTGAACTGTTTTAGATGTTTGCATTAAAACAAGAAAGGGCAAATTTGTGCATTTTCTGTTCACCTATTTCACCTCCTCAAAAGTATTCTTAAATTGAATATCTTGAATATGAGATAATAATATCACTTATCATTTTTATTGTCAATGTCTCTCCTTTTCCAGAAATAAATTCCAATTTATGTTATTATTTAAATATACAGATAATTAAAAGGGGATATAGGATTATGAAGACTTTACTTAACATCATCATTACCATATTAGTGTTAGTAGGGCTATGTTACGGAATAACGTACCTTACCCATACAAAATTCATTGATTATTCATTTGTAATTGGAATGGCAGCAACCATTATTATATGGTTCTCTACCTCAAAGGGTGGTTTGACATCACGAAATACGGATATGATTATTCAAGGGACCACAGGCATTAAAATGGAAGGTCAAAAGTTTGAGTTTTCGCCTAATATTGCCTTTTTCACATCCTTGGCTTATACCATTCTAACATTTGCTGCCATGCTCTATCATTATCGGAGTTATTTATAAAATGAAAAGAGACCCAATTCACTTAAAAATGGATTGTGCCCTTTGGTGCGCTGCTAAGGAATACAACTTTAAAGAATTGACCTTCTTATAAAGAAACTCAATCTCCTGTGAATCCGATAAAAATAGAAATCCCTTAAACAAAAGGCGTGCATCATTAAGATCCATTTGATACGCCTCATTTTTGAACCATTCATTCCATAATTGATGAATCCAATTTATCTGATATTCCTACGGAATGTCAATACTTAATTCCGTATCCGCTTCATGGTAAGGTAAGATTATTTTTACCCAGGGAACGACTTGACTAGCCAAGGAAACATTTTAATTTTCGATTACAACTTTTCCAATCATTCCTCCAGTTTCAACCAGTTTATGAGCTTTTCTTATACTTTCAGCATTAATTGGAGATAGTTTTTTATTCATTGTAGTCTTAATGATTCCATTATCTATTAAATCACTGATTTTATTTAATAAGAGATGTTGATTAATCATATCTTCAGTTTGATACATAGAACGAGTAAACATAAATTCCCAAACAAATGTTACACTTTTACTCTTTAGTACATTAAGGTCAAGCGGATTTTCATTTTCTACAATTGAGCAAATTTTCCCTTGAGGTTTTATAACATCCGCCATACTTTCCCAATGTTGGTCGGTGTTATTTAAACAAAGGATATAGTCCACGTGTTCTATTTCAACCTTTTGTAATTGTTCCTTAAATGATTCATGATGATTTATGACATAATCAGCACCAAAATCCTTGACCCAATTCTCTGTTTCAATCCGTGAGGCAGTTGCTATAACGTTAAGACCAGCCCACTTTGCTAATTGGATTGCAATTGAACCAACACCCCCTCCCCCGCCTATGATTAAGATATTATTCAATTTATTTACCTCTATATTGTTAGTATTAATTTCTAAACGTTCAAACAATGCTTCCCATGCTGTAATTGATGTTAAAGGTAATGCAGAAGATTCCGCATAGGTAAGTATTTTAGGTTTACTTCCAACAATTCTTTCGTCAACAAGATGATATTCACAATAAGTCCCAGGTCTTGTAATACTTCCTGCATAGAAAACTTCATCTCCAGGCTTAAATAACTTACATTCTTCACCAACTTCAACTACGACTCCACTGGCATCCCATCCAAGGATTTTAGGCTCGTCTTCCACCTTATCTTTTGGTGAGCGGACTTTAACATCAACTGGGTTAATAGAGATTGCATTTACTCTAACAAGTAGGTCTTTCCCTTTAGGAGTTGGTTTTTCCAATTCAATATCTAAAAGGCTTTCTTTATTCTCAATCGGTAAATATTTTAACAATCCAATAGCTTTCATTTTTATCCCTCCATTAAATTTGTCTTCCCTTTAAATTATAAGAAGTAATCATAACTTATGTAAGAAGGCACATTTATGTTGTATAGTATACTTAATGTTACTACACCATTATTTAGGAGAGATACTTTATGCGGAATAGAAAAAGCGGGTATGGGTGTCCAGAAGGTTGTCCCGTAGAATCGACATTAGATGTTATTGGTGGGAAATGGAAAGGGGTTATTTTATATTATCTCCTTAATGGCAAAAAACGCTTTAATGAATTACGTAGGTTAATGCCTGGAATTACACAAAGAATGTTATCCCTGCAATTAAGTGAATTGGAGAATGATGGGATTGTAAATAGAGAAGTTTTTCCTGAAGTTCCTCCCAAAGTTGAATATTCTTTAACTGAGTTTGGAAAAACGTTAGAGCCTATTATTGTCCAGATGAAGGATTGGGGTGAAAAATATAAATCAAGAATTAAGGAAAATGAAAGAATAGTTAAGGATTAAGATGAAAGACAAAAATGGTAACCCTGACGGTGCGGAAAAAGTTGTGTAAATACGTTTGAAATCAATCCTCCTTGGCGAAAATTAGGATAAAATAATTTTCCCAAGGAGGATTTTTCGACATGAAGTTACCAAAAGAATTAATCAGAGAAATTGTAAAGGAAGAAAAATTCACGAGTACCAATCAAATCATGGAAACGATCAAAGAAATGTTTTCTGATATCATGGGCGAGGTACTGCAGTGTGAAATTGAAGATCAGCTAGGTTATGAGAAACATCAGCGCCGGGGTGATGCACCAAGCAATTACCGAAACGGCTCAACAAAACGGAAATTAAAGACACAATTTGGAGAAGTTGAAGTTAGTGTTCCTAGGGATAGAAATGGCTCGTACGAGCCCAAAATTTTGGACAAATATCAAAGAAGTGTGGACGGTCTGGAAGAAAAGATACTGTCTCTTTACGCTCACGGCATGTCCACTAGAGATATTCAGGAACAAGTCAAGGATCTCTATAATATTGAGATTTCTTCTGAGCTAGTTAGTAAGATTAGCGAAAAAATTATTCCGCAAGTAAATGAGTGGCAAAGCCGTCCGCTTGAAGCCTATTATCCTTTTATATTCATGGATGCCATTCATTATAAAATTCGGGATAATCACCAAATTGTATCGAAAGCAGCCTATGTCGTTTTAGGAATCAACAATGAAGGATATAAAGAAATATTAGGGATCTGGGTTGGAGGAAATGAAAGTAGCAAGTTTTGGTTAGGTGTGTTGAACGATTTGAAAACGAGAGGTGTAAAAACGGTTAATCTTTTCTGTGTAGATGGACTTACAGGGTTTAGAGAGGCCATTCAAGCTGTGTATCCTTTTGCCGGCATTCAACGCTGTATCATCCACCAGATTCGTGCTAGTACCAGGTATGTTTCTTATAAACACATCAAAGAGTTTGTAGCAGATCTAAAAAAGGTATACACTTCCATAAATGAAGAAACAGCCTTAGAAAGACTCATTGAATTTAAAGATAAATGGGGCAAGGAATATCCTTCTGCTGTTAGGTCATGGGAAGAAAATTGGGATATTCTGGCCACCTTCTTTGCATATCCTCCAGAAATTAGGAAAATAATATATACTACGAATATTATAGAAGGGCTGCATCGTCAATTTAGAAAAGTAACAAAAACAAAGTCTATTTTTCCTAATGATGATAGCTTAAGGAAAATGCTTTACTTGGCAGCTCAAAATATAACAAAAAAATGGACAATGCGTTATCGTAATTGGGATATGATCTTGAGCCAGCTTGAGATTTTAAACCAGACATCATAATTGGGGACTCTGTCCCCAAACCCCTGAAGTTTATCGCATTTGTTTTCCCTAAAACGGACACAAAAAACGGACAGCATAGATCCGTCCGTTTTAGGGTAAAAGCCATAAAACCGCTCGGGTTGCACTTCTGCATTGCCCTATCCTGTTTTATGGTAAAAGGCAAGTATAGTATTGCCAGATTATATTTTTTTCATACCTATTGTTTTTCGCCTTGCGAAGATTGTCGAATATTACTTACACAAGATTTTACGCAGACCCGTAACCCTACTTATCTCATCCCTTTCCATTCAACTGATTTTCCTCCAGTCTTGACCAAACCATTTTATTTAAGGACATACATTATTGTTTAAGGACAATGTTTTTTAAGGGTGTTCATTTAGAAAGAGACATGAATTTGAATCCCACTAAAAAGACCCAACCCTAAAATTGGATTGAGTCTTACTTGATCAAATTTTATTACATCAATGTTGAAAAGTACTTTCCAAATCAGTTCCCGACTTTGTTGTCATTGAACACTTTTATACCCCTGTAACTTTCTTCTTCCCTCGCCAAATCCCCCTCAACCCCTACTCCCTCTTGACTCTACGCCCCTTTCACCCCGTTATGCAATGGAACTTAGTTCTTCCCCAAAACCCCCATTTTCGCCCTCATTTTTCCTTCTCGGGTTGTATCGAATATTCGGACAATGTTATTAAGTTCGTACCTGAATGGAGAGAAGTATCAGGAGAAAAGACGGAAAACGAAGCCATTTTGGGATGGTTTTACTGTTGGTAAACACACTGAAAAGAGATTGGAAATCCTACGGATTTAGTGATTGGGAAACAACTGAACCCCTAACTGGACAAGGGATTGAGGATATATTGGACAAAACAAAAAGACTGGACCACTATTGGATCCAGCCTGAAATATAATTGATTTTACGATTGAAAAATGATTGAGTACATATTGTTCGCCTGCTCTTTTTTCCTCACTCTTCCTTCCGCTCTGGATACCAACTATTTAACAGTAGGTACCGACTTTTTAGCTTAGGGAAGAAGAAAGAAACAGGGACATATAATAGAAAAAAGAATAAAGAAATAAGAAGGGTTGCTAATAACCCTAACCCTTGTTCAGATAAATCCCATTTACTTAAAGTATCTATCACAAACTGAAGAAAGGGTGTCAAGTCGACAGCCCGGTACCTTTTTTTAATTCTTTCATCTTAGGCTTGAATCATTGTTCGCTATTTTTTTTAATCTCTTTTTCATTAGTTCTGCCATTTGATTCGAGTTTGGATTTTGTTCATTTTGTAATTTGTCAATGATGTTATTGTAATCTGCTTCATTTCGATTTTGGCTTAATTTATATGCAGCTTGAACTTCTTGTATTTTAATTTTAAATCCGACAATACCGTTGATTTGTTTTTTAGTTTTTTGTGATAGATTTTCCCATAAAACTGGATTCTTACGCTGTCCTTCGTATTTTTGCAATAATAATTTAAGGTCTTCTTCTAACTCTTGTTCATTCATAATACTAGCTGTTCCATATACATGTACAGCTTGATAATTCCAGGTTGGTACATTTTCCTGTTCATACCAAGATGATGAAATGTATGAATATGGACCTTGATACATAACAAGGACATTATGATTTTCAAATTCGAACGTTTTCCATTGAGGGTTCGCATAAGCTATATGTCCAGTTATATAATAATCTTCTCCTTGTTTATGCAATTCCAATGGTAAATGAGAGGCTATAGGTTTATCTTGTTTTGTCGTTACAATAGTTCCAAAAGAGTTCGTCTGAATAAATTCTCGGATTTCATCAAAGTCCGTAACTTTAAAATACCTAGGGATATACATGATAGTCCACCTTTCAATGGTTTATTTAAGGGTTCTTATCATTACAAAGTCCGTTTGTTCTTCATCACCCATATAAAAAGAGTGGGCTCCAGTTTGAATAAACCCCATTTTCTTATAAAAACCGATAGCATTTTCATTTTTTTCCCATACACCTAGCCAAATTTTGCTTTTATTTAGTTCCATCGCAATTTCCATAGCTTTATTTAGCAGATATTTACCTATCCCATGTTTTTGAAATTTGTTCTTTATATAAATCCTCTCAATTTCAAGTGATTCATTTCCCATTTCTTCAGATTGGGCATCATTCGTATTGAGCTTTAAATATCCAGCAGTTTCATTATTAAAATACACAAAAAAGAATTGCGAAAAAGGATTGGATAGTTCTTTTTCTAATTGTTTTAAGTTAAATGCTTTTTTCAAATAGGACTTCATATTTTCTGGAGAATTCTGATCCTCGAATGTTGCATTGAATGTTTCTATACTGATTTTTTGAAGTGTTTGTAAATCTTCGAACGTGCACCTTTTCATCCTTATAGTCATTTTGAAATGTCTCTCCTTTTCCATTCTCAATAATTTCTTTTGTTTCCCTTTTTTACATATTCCCAGTCTTTTTCAATGTTCTTTCTTACCCTTTGAAGAAGATTGAAAATGGTTTCAGTCTCTGTTTCACTAAATCCAGATAATGCCACAGTATTGGAATAATCATTTTCACTTTTTATAGATGGATATACACTTTTCCCTTTCTCTGTCGGAAATAGTTTTTTAATTTTTTTATTATGTGGGTCATCTCTCTTTTCAATAAAGCCATTCATTTCTAGCTTTTTTATAGCACGTGATGCTGTTGTTCGATCTACCTTTATCATCTCAACTAACTTTTCTTGAATGGTACCTGGGTTTTCACAGATTCGTACAAGGTACAAATACTGCCTTTTTGTGAGATCAAATTCTTTAAATTCTATATTACTAATAGAATCTAATGCCCTTGCAATCATTCCAATTTCACGAAGAACTTCCTTCATTATGAACTCCTTAACACATTTATTTTTATTGCAAATGTAATAAAATCCTAAGTTTATTTTAATTCGGCTTTGTTGCATTTGCAATAAAAAATAACGAAAAAAATTCGAGTAAAAAAAGCTGAATAAAGATGGAGGTTTTTCATGACCTTGACTAAATTTAAAAATTGTGTATAATACAGGGTAATTGCATAAGTTGAATGTTTTCTAGGGTTCCGCAACAGTCAATGTTGGTCTGGTCCGAGAGAAAACTCACAGCTTTGCTGTGCCACGGAAGGACAAAAGCCTGGGAGAAACTGTTTTTACAGTTTTCTCTTAGGCTTTTTTTGTTTTCTTGGAAACGTTCCAGTCCAAGTCCAAAAGTTATCAGCATGTTTTAATCCAATAACCCAAAATACTTCGAAAAAAGCAGCAATAAATACTTTTACCCAATCTTTGTTCATTTGTACAACACCTCCAAATTTAGCATTATTGCTATCATCATCAGCTTTTATTTAATGATAATGGCAGGAAGAAAGCTGCCTGTAGGTACTGTGTATGCAGTTTTTGTTGGGTTAGGAACAACTGGAACTGTCTTTTCTGAAATCCTATTCTTTGATGAGCCTCTTAAAATGGAGAAAATACTTTTAATTTTAGTTCTTTTAGCTGGAGTTGTTGGTTTGAAATTAGTTACAAAAGACCAAGTTCAGGAAGGGGATGAAGTCTAATGGCTTGGATTTCTTTAATTTTAGCAGGTCTGTGTGAAATGTTTGGTGTTGCTATGATCAATAAATTGCACAAAGACCGTAATTGGCAATCATTAGTTCTTTTAATTCTTGGATTTGGAGCAAGTTTTATATTTCTTGCTTATTCAATGGAAACACTTCCTATGGGTACAGCTTATGCAATTTGGACAGGAATTGGTGCTTCTGGTGGAGCAATTTTAGGCATGATATTATATGGCGAATCAAAAGATTGGAAAAGGCTTATTTTCATAGGTATGGTATTGGGTGCTGCTGTGGGTTTAAAACTCGTCTCATAAAAGAGTTATCGTTTTGTTTGTAGTATGCAGAAGATAATCTATCTATTAAGCGATTATCTTCTTTGCTTTTTAAGGTATTGCACAGGTTGTTAACATTTCTACAATTTGTTTTCAGTAGACTTAGTATTTTCCCTCATTACTGTCCCTTACCCGTCTACTATGTCTCTTTGGGACACTTTTACCTCTTGGATTGGACAGTTATTGAGGAATTAAAAAAGGGA
Organism: Neobacillus sp. OS1-2; assembly: GCF_030915505.1. Classification (GTDB taxonomy): domain Bacteria; phylum Bacillota; class Bacilli; order Bacillales; family Cytobacillaceae; genus Neobacillus. The sequence goes on along the minus strand of NZ_CP133265.1, from coordinate 2,129,803 downwards.
CGAAGTCCTAATGGATCCGCACCGAATTGATATTGATTTTTTATTGAAAAAACCGATTGAATAACGATTGATTACATAATAGACTGCCCGCTGCTCTTCCCGCTTCCTTTGCAGTTTGGATACCAACTATTTAGCAGTAGGTACCGACTTTTTAGCATGGAAACCAACTATAAAGCAGGGAGATATAATCTTTATTAGAACTTATAAAAAATCATATTCTAAAAAGAAGCTAACCTTTAATTCAAACTCATTACTACTAACGCTGTGCTTAAATCCGGTACTTATATCAAGAGAATGAAGCAAAATAACCTGAAATTTTTTCATTTTGACTTTTTGTAATTCTGAAAGCCCATTTAATATTTCACTTAAATCTTGTATATTAACAGATTCCAAAAAAGCCATCCAATAACGCAAAACACCTACAATCAAATCAGATATTTGCACTAAGCGTTCATCTTTTGAATCTACAAATTTATAGTTTATGACTTTATGTCCTGATAACTCTATTGGATTAGCATTCAATAGTTCTTCGACATACAACTCGTGATCAAAAATATGGTTTGCCTTTGGAAAAGTAACTATTAAGTTAGCATAAAAAGTTGAATAATCACTTATTGCAACCTTATCTTCATTATCTTCCAGAAATACTAGCTGTCGGTTTCTATAGTTTTTTAGTGATTGCCGTAAATATTCAAGATGAAAATCATCACCAATGTTTACAGTCCATATCCAATCAACAATTTCCCCAACAAACTTTTTATGATTTTTGATGTTGGGATAATCTACTTCAATTAGCAAACTAATAAACCAATCTTGGTATTCCTTAATCAATGAATAAAAGCGATCTTTCAGTTCTCTATTTAAACCTGGCCCACCGAACCACGACTCCTCCATTGAATCCACTATATCAACGATTGTGTAATAAAAATTATCAACATAAGAATAATGGATTGAGTATTGTTTTTCGAGAAGCCAATCAATAAGTGTAGTTACTCTCGATTTTGATAACAAAGATAAAAAGTCTTGTGCGTTTTGACGAATGTGCTTAAATTTAACTTCAGTTGCATTTCCCTGTAATTGAAATTTAGAAAATAGTTCATCAATATCATCGTCAGAAGCCGCATTATCAGATTCAAAACCAATTCCACCTAGAATAAAGAACTCGTGTTCATTAACGTTAAACCCAGCATCTGTCAATCTAAAAGTACGAGGATTATTAGTTTCGTCATAATACAATATGTACTTTTTATCTATATTGGTTACGCCTCCTTCAGAGGCAATAAAGTTATATATTTGAGAATAATCCATTTTCGGCTCCCCCGTTCGTTTTCTGTTAATTCAATACCTAAGTTTGCTTTTACCTACAGTGACGAAATATTTCCTATGTCTATTATAACAACCAACTGTTTGAATCTTTGGAAGGAATCAGAAGAAAAGACGAGAAACATATCAAGTATGAATTGCATTTCAGTTAGGAAACGCACTAAACTGGATTACTAATGGACCCAGCCTCGAATTTTGATTGATTTTAGATTGAAAAAACCCATTGAATAACGATTGAGTACATAATAGACTGCCCTCCGCTCTTCCTGCTTCCTTTGCTGTTTGGATACCAACTATAGGGCATTGGGTACCGACTTTTTTAGCATGGGGAAGAGGAAGGGAGTAGTAGAGTATAGTGATAAATTACCCATAATGCTTTGTTTGTCTCCAGATGCTATAATTTCAATAAATAAATCAATTAAAGAGGATTGACCCATATGAAGCCACTGAAGGTAATAGCACGTGAATGGATTAACTCACTATATGGAAAATATTCATTAAATGAAAAAGAAACATTATTAATGGATTATCCATTTTATTTTAAGTTAGAAGGATTTGCAGATGAACCAGAGGTCTATTTACGGACAACAGTCGACGGCATGGAATTTGGATATGAGGCTACTCAATGGGGCGGATATATGCCATCCCCAGTTCCAGGAGTATATAAAAAACATTCGTTATCATGGGAGACCTTGCAGTCACTAAACAAAGAGCAACAGCAAGAGATAATCCTTGAGTTGCTAATGAAAACAATTAATACAAGAAAAAGACAATATCGAAAGTGCCAATTCTGCGGTGAAAAAGTTGCGGTTGAACATCGGTTTGATAAAGATACCTGCCATGGTTGTGAGCATTTTGGTGTGGTGTATTAAGATTACAAAAAATCTTTTTGTCCAATAAAAAAGACAAGGAATGCGAATATATTGAGTAAATAAAAGGACTGGATCAATATTAAATCCAGCCTATAAGACTACCCACTACACGTCCCGTTCCCTTTGCTGTTTGCAAACACACTATTTAGCAGTGTGTACTACATTTAGCATAGGGAAGTGGATTTAATAGGAAGACACCTATAATACAGACTCACTCACTTTTTCCTCACTATGAAGGTAAGACCTTATTTATATATTCCTGCCAGTAATCTTCATCGCCATCAATCTCATGAAGCCAACAATACATTAATAAGATTTCAAGAAATTGTTTTTTTCCTCTGATAAATGGTTTTTTAGAAATTCTTCTATGTAATGAATTAATATTGAATAAATTACTTTTTTGTTTATAGTCGTATTCATATTTTCGCCAACTATCTTTGCTTCGGATTCTATGCTTTACATCCCAAGTTTCCTCATTGTTAAAAAAGCAAGACACATAATTTGAAGCAAAAGTCAGCAAATTTACTTGGTATTTGTCCCACGTCTTTTTAATCCACTCTTCTACTTCCTCTGATATATAGATATTTTCAAAATCCATTTTTGGATTGCTTTGAATACGATGATGGTCTTTGATGAAAAGGAAAAGCATTTCCGTCTGCTCTTTCAGAAAATGATTTTTCTTTATGAGTTGAGCGTAACAATCATAAGAAACACTGCGAAACTCTGGCTCAGTGTTGTATAGATAAAACAAATCATCTTTTTTAAGGTAACTAACAATGGAACGATTCAGCTGTTTGTCATACTCATCATAAATTCCTACTAACCATTCCTGAATCTCAGATTCATATTGTCGAAGGGAGCTTTTATACTTTTCAAGACGCTCTTCGTTTAACACTGTTTTTTCATCCATTTTAGATTCATCAAGGTATTGATTGAAATACTCAAATATATAGTTCATACACGTTTGCATATTTTGAGCCTTTGACTCAATATCAAATTCATTAATACGATCTTCTTTTTTTCTTTTTGAAATGAATTCTTCAAGAGAAAGCATCCTTATTCACATCCTATTTTATCTTCCCATACCATTTCACTATTTATTATACTAAATTCCCTTTCTAACCTTTATTCCTATCCTTTGCCCATCTACTATGTCCCCATCGAAAATTAACTTTCCCACGCTCCTCCCCCTTCTCACTCCCCTCAATTCCTTCTCCCCCAAGGGTTCACGCCCCCTTTACTTCCCCTTCTATTTTCTGTTATAGAATAATTACGTTCCCGCCTTCTTGCCGATTTTCGCATGAAATTGTACCGATTTTGCAATGATTTTTATAAAAAAGTTACGTTCCAGAATAGATGGATACGAAGTAGATGTGGAGGGACCATATGATTCTAAAAAGTGAGGAAAAACACTGAAAAGGATAGGATTTCTATTCTGTGTGAAACCCAAAAGGAACTGTACCGAAGGTAGCCTGAACCCTTACTGGAAAAAGGATTGGAGAAATACAGAATTGAAAAAACGATTGGATTCGGATTGAATTTTGATTGAAAATGGGATTAGATTACGATTGGAACCCCACCGAATTTCACACAAAAAAACCGAAGGTCTACCGGGAAAAGTACCGGAAAAACCTTCGGATTGGGAACATTAATTTTATTTAGGGAACGCTTATTTTATATAAGGAACCTTAATTTTTGATGGAGACACCAAGACATTTTGAGATTTTTCTTTTATTGATTCAGTAATTGAGAAAAACGACTTTTTTCTTTTCTCTTCATTTTTCTTTCTTCTACTATATACCCCTGTAACTTTCTTCTTCCCTCGCCAAATCCCCCTCAACCCCTACTCCCTCTTGACTCTACGCCCCTTTCACCCCGTTATGCAATGGAACTTAGTTCTTCCCCAAAACCCCCATTTTCGCCCTCATTTTTCCTTCTCGGGTTGTATCGAATATTCGGACAATGTTATTAAGTTCGTACCTGAATGGAGAGAAGTATCAGGAGAAAAGACGGAAAACGAAGCCATTTTGGGATGGTTTTACTGTTGGTAAACACACTGAAAAGAGATTGGAAATCCTACGGATTTAGTGATTGGGAAACAACTGAACCCCTAACTGGACAAGGGATTGAGGATATATTGGACAAAACAAAAAGACTGGACCACTATTGGATCCAGCCTGAAATATAATTGATTTTACGATTGAAAAATGATTGAGTACATATTGTTCGCCTGCTCTTTTTTCCTCACTCTTCCTTCCGCTCTGGATACCAACTATTTAACAGTAGGTACCGACTTTTTAGCTTAGGGAAGAGGAAAGTGGCGGGGGGATAACTTTTTGTATAGGTAAAAAATAATTGGAATCGTTTAATGTGTTTTTTTCATTAATTGCAATCGACAAATAAACAACAGAAAATAAAAAAAGTTGGAAACAGACATGACCTTACAAAAATATTTAATACAAAAAAGTGAGAAACAACATCTTCACAGTAAAGCCTACACCTTGAATTGCAGGCTCACCCCGTGATACCTAGCCTTATATATAGTTCGTGGTATTAGACCGGAGTTTTGCAGCCAGATTCCTTCAAGATTCCACTTCGCCGTAGACACACTTGCGTTAAGCTAACCATTACTACTGCATTCATGGCTCGGGACTGACACCTTATAGACTCCATCCATGCCAGTGCACAATATAAAGAAGAGACACTGAATAATTAGCAGGTTCCGTTTTGTGGGGAAATTATAAAATAACACGACTTTTAGAGGATCGAAGCTAAAAAGAAGTTCAACCAGTCTGTGGAGAATGATAAATTTTTTACAAGAATTCCAGTGGATTTATAACCGTATTTATTCCAGATATCACCTCTTGGACTATAGGTAAGTGATTGTTTTACCAACAAACTAACCGCGAAACAATTTAAAGCTTGGACAGAGATAACATCTAAGGTACGGCCGGTATACTAACAGGGAGAAATCAGCGGAGAGGAATTTATTAGGCGAGTTTCGGAAAATATTGATATTGAATGACGGTGTCGTGAGATGCGTTTAAAGTGTGTAATAATTCTTTACACACTCAGTCCATGGTGCCCACCATTTCATGAGACCGCCGAAAATTTTATTTAAAGAGAATAGAGAATATCCTTCAGAGAAAAATTTAGACGAAGGATGATGATCTTCATGGAGGAACGTCCACCCTCTAAACACCAAAAGAGATAATAATGAATTTTTTATAAAGTTTCCATACCTTTTCTCATAGCAAAGGCGGCATATTCACATCTTCATCGGATATGCCGCCTTTAGTGTAATATATTTCACTTATTAATTCGACGCCAAGCCAAAAACCCTGCCCAAAGCTGTCCTCTGCAATGATGGCACAGATTAAATCCTTTTTGTAAATGATTGCCAACATAAAATGAAGAGAATAGCTATCATTTTTATTAGTCCATAATAATATCAAATTTATTAAACGGCTTTCAGATATACCTGACGCAACATTCTTGATTTATTGCAACTCAGGCAAACCAAGCTCTTTTAAAAATTGGTTGTGCTTAGCCTTAGCCTTGCTAATAGTATCTTCTATTGTATCCAAACTCTTTTTTACATCTGCAAGGTCAACAATTACTTCTTCCGCAGCAGTGCTAACATATCTTGAAATGTTTAAGTTGAAATCATTCTTTTCAATTTCTTTCATAGATACACGGCGAGAGTATTTTTTGTCATCTTCTTTTCGATATTGATATGTGTCAACTATTTTGTCGATATGCTCTGGCAATAGGACATTTTGCCGTTTACCTCTGTCGTAGTACTCACTTGCGTTGATAAACAGCACGTCATCAAATTTTTTGCACTTTTTAAGCACAAGAATACAAACTGGAATACCTGTTGAAAAAAACAGGTTAGCCGGCAAACCAATAATCGTGTCAATATTCCCATCCTTGAGTAGCTTTGTTCTGATTTTCTCCTCTGCTCCACCACGGAACAGAACACCATGAGGCAAGATGATTGCCATTGTTCCCTCATCACTTAAAAAGTGAAACCCATGAAGTAAAAATGCAAAGTCGGCTGCTGATTTTGGTGCAAGGCCGTAGCTTTTAAAGCGGAAATCCTCTGCCAGAGTATCATTAGGTTCCCAACGATAACTGAAAGGTGGATTGGCTACTACTGCATCACATTCCAACTTTTTTGCTGGGTTCATTTCATTAAGAATGTCCCAATCATTTAGCAGAGAATCTCCGTGAAATATTTTAAACTCAGAATCTTTAAGGCCATGCAGAAGCATATTCATCCGAGCAAGGTTGTAAGTTGTGATATTCTTTTCCTGTCCGTATATCTGACCAATACTATTAACACCAAGCTGCTTTCTAACATTAATTAGAAGCGAGCCGGAACCGCACGCAAAGTCAAGTACGTTTTTGAGTTGCTTCTTTTTGCCTGTGCTTGGGTCTTGGCTATCAAATGTGACTATTCGAGAAAGGATGGTTGAAATTTGCTGGGGCGTATAAAACTCTCCTGCTTTTTTACCTGAGCCCGCCGCAAATTGCCCTATTAAGTATTCATACGCATCACCCAAAATGTCACTTTCATTGGGGAACTCCGATAATCCTTCTGCAATAGCAGTTATTATTGAGCACAGCGTTGTATTGCGTAATTCATAATTCTTTCCAAGTTTATCAGAGTCGAGGTTAACCTCAGAGAATAATCCGCGAAACGTGCTATCAAAGGATTCGTTTTCTATAAACTTGAAGCCTGCTTGCAAGTTTTTCAAAAGATACTTATTTTGTGTGCGAGCCAATTCATATATATTACTCCAGAGATAGTGTGGCTTAATTACAAAATGAACCTTACGGCGCATTTGCTTTTCAAACGTAGCCACGTGATCTAAATTGTTGATATACCAAACAACAAGAGGGGTCAACTTTTTGCTTTCCAACAACACCTCATGTTCTTCAATTACTGTGTTTTTTTCCTTGCTATCCAATTGCTGTTTATTAAAATAATCTGTTATCTGTTCTTTCAATGCGTTAATAGCATCATCTTGATTAGCTGCAACGGTGATTTTATTTATTTCTTCTTCACATTGTAAATAATCGCTTCCAAGCTCTTTTTTTACAGCTTCCTCATAGTTATCTGAAAGATAGCGCAAGAAGAGAAAGGACAACATATAATCCCGGAAGTCATCCGCATTCATAGCACCACGCAGTTTATCGGCGATACCCCATAGGGTTGTACCTAACTGTTTTTGTTGTGTATCATTCATTCTTGCTCCTCCTGAACTCGACCGACTTCAAATAGTTTTTTATTAAAATTATAATCATCTAGAAAATTATTTAGTATGTTTTTAAAGTGTTCTTTGTTTTCTTCAACCATTTCTTTCGGGTCAAATAAAGAATAGTTACCATGGCTCAATAGATTTACTAGTCTTGTATAGACAGGTTCATCCTCGTCCGCTCCCTTTCTTATACAAGAAGAGAAGTGTGCAAAACCATGAAAAGATGCTGTCTTTTCTAATATATTTCTAAGAATATTAAAGTGATACGTATATAGTTGACCTGAATCAGACGCTTTTTTCAACTCTTTTAATAATGCAACATGATGAAAGAAAGGTGTTTTTGTCGTGTCTTTAAGTATATAGGTACCACTCTTAGCGTTTATTTGTAAAAATAATTGTTCTGCCCTATTAATTTCATTACACAAAACATTAAAAAACAATGTATGATGTGATGAAACAATTACTTTAACATCATTATCACTCATTAATTGTGCCAAATGACTTGCAACGGCAATAACATTATTGTCATCCAAAGAAGAAATAGGGTCATCAACATAGATATACTTTACCCAATTATACGCTTCTGCTTTATCCACAACCAACTGAACAATAGCAAGAAAGAAGCACCAAACAAAGATATTTTCTTCTCCACGGGATATTTTTATATTATGAATCCTCTGAGTAGTGCCAGAAATTAGAACCTCTCTTGAAAAGCTAATTTCCGACTTCTCATAAGTGATTTTGAAATCAAAATCAGCATATCTATGAAGCAAAGGACGAATTCTACTTTCCATTTCTAAATCTTCAAGCCCCGAAAAAAACCTGGAGTTGCTATTAAACTTTAATAAGCGTTCGGTATCATTATCTAAATCATTATCCCAATAAAAAAGATCTTCGGTGAATGCGTTATAGTATAAAGTATCAGCTGTTTTTTCTTCGGTATCACCAACTAACTGTTGACCCAATGATTTAAACTCTACGGAAAGCCTCGTCTTACCTGTACCGTTATATGCAAACAGTACAATGTATTTCTTTTCATCTAACAGCATCCTAAAATATTCGGCAACATCTGTAATTGCATCAAATTGATTATATCCGATCCTTTTAAGTACAAAGTCCAATTTTGCAAGTAAGTCATCTGATAAGTTTTCTTTTAAGGTATATTCTTCCGAATTTCTGGGGCATTTGTAATAATCGTTAAACATTTTTTTGTAGTGGTTGAATTTATCATTGTTCAATTTCTTAAGAATCATTGCCTTAAAGGTTTCTTTTTCTATTTTAGAAGGAACATTATAACTCATTCACCCACCTCCTGAATAGAAGGGAATAGCCCTTGCATCAAGCCTTTTTTATGTGCCTGTAGAGCTTCAATTTTATCTGCTTGTGCAGTTATCAAATCATCAATAGATGATAGAAATTCAGCAATTTTTTGTTGTTCCTCCAACTGGGGACGTTTCAAAATCGTTGAATAAACAATATCACTGCTAATATTTTGAACAACTCCACCAGCAGAAAGCGATGAATATTGCTTTTGAAGATTATCTGAATTTAGTTGTTGCAATAAAAATTTTTTATTGAAATGTTCTTCATACTCTCTCAAAACAAACCAACCATCATAAATGCAACCTGATATTTCAATCTCATATGTTTTACCATAACTCATAGAGTTAGCAAGAATAAGTTCTCCACTTGTTACAAATCGTGATTTCTGAGCACCTTCATGCGTGATTTGTTCTTCTACACTGCGAATTTTATATCCATCAGAATTTTTCGCATCGCCAATTTTTATCCAATTCACACCACTGTTTTTAGTGAAATACTTTTGTATTGGACGTGGCGAACTGCCTCTGTACAACTTTATGAAAGATTTAAAGGTGTTTTCTTCCCACTCTCCACAATCCCTAAACTCCGGAAATCTCCATTCGGGCAGAGTTTTGCCCTCAGCAGAAAACAACTTTTGCATTAAGCCTTTTTTGTGCGCTTTGAGCGCCTCAAGCTTTTTATCTTCTGCATCAATCAAGTCATCAAGAGAAGAAAGGCAATCGGCTATTTTTTGTTGTTCTCCCTTTTCAGGAACAGCAATTTGAAGGTTTTTTAAAACTTCAAGACCAATACGCTTTCTTGTTGAACCAGTTGAATGACTTTCGATTTTTTTGCGAAAAAACTTTGAATTTATTAATGAATATATAAAATATTTACTATAACATCTTTCATCAATAACTAATCGAATACCATCTGAACACATTAAGTAGCGAGAATGAAAATTTGGAATAATACAAGCGCGACCTACAGGATCCCCCATTTTTGACATAATAATTTCATAGGGGTAAATATTACAACCTATAAGTTCATCGGCTTTTTCTTTAGATGTAAATATTTTATAATCATTAACAAATTCACCGTCTCCAATGTTTTGGAGTTGAATAACTCTTATACCCTCATTTTTATAGTCTGATGATTTCAAATTAGAACCAAATGGACCACCGGTAAAACTCCATTTAACATTTTTATCAACAGTATCAATTAAACTTATCACCTTCCACGGTTTTGCACTTTCGTATTCTTTAAACCTCAATTTCGGCACTAATGCCGTTTTTTTATTCTTATTCATAAGCATTCAGCCCCACAATCACACGTCCACCTGCAAGCTTTTTAAGCAGTGGGATTAAATTATCCATCAATTCTAGTTCTTTTTTTGTCCTGTCTCTCCAGCCAAGCTCTAGCGGCTCTAACAAATCGCTTAGTTTTTCACCGTCAAAAATCATGCGCCCTATAATTTCATCTATAAAGGCTTGCAACGATGCAGGTTCAACACCGTGTTTGTTTGCAATTAATTCCATTTCTTTTGTTGCTTTTTCTTCCTTGAATTTTTGGTATCCAGCTTTTATTTCCTTTTCATCCAACCCTTTTCCAGATTCCAATGAGCTGATATAAGCAATAATATCTTCACGTTCTTCCATCATATTTGAATTGGAACAAAGTAAACTAATAAGCTGCTTACGGCTCATTTTTTCTTTTTTAGGCACATCGGGTTGTGTATATCTCGAAATTAGAGACATAATGTAGTCATAATCAATAATGGCAGAGGAAAATAGAACGAACTCAAAATCGAGCTGTTCAATCACCGGATCTTTATCCCTAATATCTTTGCCCTGCTGTGCTTTTAACATTTGGGCAGTTTCGATATAGACACCACGGAACGCACGCAAAGTGTCTTCCGGCAACAGTTCTTCAATTTTTGCCGCTTGTTCTTCTTTGATATCTGTATATTGGTCAAGCTGTGTTTTAAGGCGCTGCACTTCCTTAAATTTATTGATAAATTCACCTCGTGCGGCGTCGCCCTTAAGGTTGCTTACTTGCTCTGGCTTACATTCTAACCCTTGTGATTCCATAAATTTCTCAAGATCGGCAACTGCTTTATCCAGCTTTTCAACCACAACAGGAGCGGGGTCAACAAGCCAAATTTCTTTTGCCCTACTACTGTTTTCTTTTCCAGAAAACAGTGCAATTGCTTCATCTACATCTTTTTCTTGCCCTCTAAAGTCAAGAATATTTCCGTAAGGCTTTGTGTCGTTCAAAACACGGTTTGTTCTTGAAAATGCTTGAATTAAGCCATGTTGCTTTAAGTTTTTATCAACGTACAAGGTGTTTAGATACTTTGAATCGAATCCTGTTAAAAGCATATCCACTACAATAGTGATATCAATTTTGTTTACCTGTGGATAGTCGGAATTTGGGTACTTTTGGTCTTTAATGCGTTTTTGCACATCTTGATAGTATAAATCGAATTCGTTTATGCTGTGATTTGTGCGGTACTGCAAGTTATAGTCATCAATGATGCTTTTAAGTGCCGCCTTTTTCTTATCGGGCTCTTGTTCGTTATCGGCTTTTTCTTGCTGTAGGTCTTCTTGTAACTGCTTTACATCTTTGTTTCCTTCAGCCGGTGGAGAGAAAACACAGGCAATATTTAGCGGCTTAAAGCTTTCGCCCTCATTCTTTTTGCGTTCCTCTTGTAACGACTTGAATATCTCAAAGTATTCTATTGCATCGTTGATAGAAGCTGTGGCAAAAATCGCATTGTATCGTCTACCATTAGTAGCGGCATCGTGTTTTGATAGTATTGCTTCGACAATCGCTTTTTTACTTACAGTGTCAGAGGCTTTTGCTGCTTTTTTGACATCTTCCGGCTTAAAATAATCGATGTGAAAGCGAAGCACATTGCCGTCATCAATGGCATTAGTTATCGTATAGGCATGAAGTTCTTTTTCGAAAACATCTTTTGTTGTGATATAAGAACCAACCGTTCCATCAATTTGCTTATATGTTGCATTTTCTTCAAATATTGGTGTTCCGGTAAAGCCGAAAAGCTGTGCTTTCGGGAAAAAGTTTTTAATTGCTTCATGATTATCGCCAAACTGTGAGCGATGGCATTCGTCAAAAATAATGACAATACGTTTATCGGTGAGCTGTGCCAAGCGGTCTTTGTAGGTAGGTTCGCCCCTTTTCTTTTTCTCTTGGTTACGCTTGCTATCTTCATTAAGAGCGAGCCCAAGCTTCTGAATTGTAGTAACAATAACTTTGTCACGATAATCATCCGAAGTAAGCCGTTTAACTAAACTTTCTGTGTTGGTATTCTCTTCAACGCAGCCTTCTTGAAATTTATTAAACTCCAATCGAGTTTGTCTATCTAGGTCTTTTCTGTCAACGACGAATAAACACTTCTCAATTTCAGGATTGTCCTTCAAAAGTGTTGATGTTTTAAACGATGTAAGTGTTTTTCCACTTCCGGTAGTATGCCATATATATCCGTTGCCACGATTCTGATCGATACAGTCCATTATTGCCTTAACAGCATAAATCTGATAAGGACGCATAATCATCAATTTCTGCTCACTTACCACAAGTACCATGTAACGGCTTATTAATTGCCCGAGAGTGCATTTGGGCAAAAAGTTATCAGAAAAATCATGAAGATGGGTAATTTTCTTATTGTCCTCATCTGCCATCTGATAAATTGGCAAAAAGCGCTCGTCTGCATTAAAACAAAAGTGGTCCTTGTGATTGTTGGCAAAATAATATGTGTTACTCTCATTGCTCACAATAAAAAGCTGCATAAAGCAAAGCAGCGAGTTTGTATAACCATTACCGTGGTCGTTTTTATATTCTACAATTTGCTCCATTGCTTTTTTAGGTGTGATTTGCAGTGACTTCAGCTCAACCTGAACAACAGGAACACCATTAATGAGGATAATAACATCATAACGATGGTTGCTGTTATCTGTATTTATGCGTAGTTGGTTTATCACTTCAAATTCATTTTTACACCAGTTTTTAATATTAACAAGGGTGTATTGAAGCGGCGTGTCATCATCACGCTTGAAGGTGTTGATTTCTCGTAAAGTTCTTGCAGCAGTGAACACATCTGCAGTGATAATGCTATCTCTGAGGCGTGCAAATTCAGAATCGCTTAACTTTACACGATTCAGTCTTTCAAAATGTTCTTTGAAATTAGCTTCAAGCGTCGCCTTATCACGAATGTCTTCCCGATATGTGTATTTTAAATCTTGAAGCTTTTCAATAAACTCTACCTCTATTTGCTTTTCAGATTTCATACCTAAATCTCCTCATACTATAAAATAGTAATCCAAAGCCCTTTTTTAAAACTATGCAAAACCTACTTTGTTTTTATGAGCAACTCAATCAGTTCAGGACTAATGTTTCTATTCTTACAAAGCTCTATTAAAGCATAACGGGCTATTTGATTCGGCTTTGTATGATTGTTCTCCCATCGGTTCACAGATGTAAATCCAACATGAAGCTCACGGGCAAGCCCCTCTTGAGACAAACACAATTTCAAACGCACTTTTTTAATTGCTTCGCTTAACTCCATTTAGCATCACCTCGTTATCTACAGCTAACCATAATATATTATATCATAGGCTATAGCGTTTTTCGGAAAGTTATTGACACCATGCATTATAGAAAAAACACGCCTTAGCTTATTACCCAAGGCGTGTTTTTTCCGTATTCAGCTTGCATTGCTTAAATTGTCCCAATGAAACCGTAGACTTCGTTGTTCTTTTTTACGGGTTGGTTGTGAAAAGAAATTTGATCTCTATCCGAGCAAGAGGGTTTTAAAACTTTTCACATTGTTTAAAAACAAATTAGTCAATGATCACCTCAACGCAATCTATGGAGAAGAGTTTGTCCTATACTAATATTGCAACTAACGCAATAGAGAATAGAACTGACGTACGAATTTTGACAAAATTAAAGGAATCTTAGCGTTATGTGTAGAAGTTATCTATCTATAATGTATGGAGGTGTCGAAAATGGATTTTTTACCTGATATTTATTGGTGTAATAAAAATAAGACCGAGCAGTTTCTAAGCATGTTGATTAACGATCTTTTGCCTGAGTACAATGTAGTTGCTACTCAAGGAAAGTCTAATGAAAAAGGTCTTGAAGGAAACCTTGGCAAAGTGGTTGCAAAATATCAAAGGCAATCTGAAAATACCACCGAAAGAGAAGGTAAAGTAGTTCGATCTACATCATCACTTTTTAAAGATTTATATACTCTTCTTGAAGAGGGCGACAAAATTCAAAAATTGGCTGGTTTTGACGAGGAGATATGGAACCAACTTCGCACAGGTGAGTTCGTAGAGGTTGATGGGGAGTTTAAACAATCTCCAGCAGAGCTTGTTATGTCTAGTATGATTGATTTCACTGACAAATTTAAACCTTTCTTTTCAGCCGAAACATCCAAAGAAGATATGCAAAAAATTGAATTCGCAACTTCTATTTTTAAATTAAAAAAAGTAACGATGATCATTAATCCTTTTGTAGATGGAAACTTCAAATTTATCACTTCTTTAGACACTGAACACTTTTTAGAAGATCGTTACGAGTTAGAAGGAGAATTCACGATATTGGGTAAAATTAGAAAGATTTACAAACCACATCAAAAAATTGATTTAGTTAAACTTCTACCTGGAAAAATGAAATTCAAAAAGGAACAATTAATCAAATTTATCCCAAACATGAGCCAAGACGATATTACCTTCGATACCGAGGAAATAACAGAAGATTCATTCGAATTAAAAGGTCCTGCAATTGAAATCATGCCAATCGCAATATACCAAGCATAATAATTAAAAAGCCGCAACTTTTCGCGGCTTTTTTTGCTCAAGGTGTGGATTATACACGATTTAGGAAATCCAATCAATTATTTATCCATTTGAAACAGACTTACCTGAAACACACGAAGATATGTCCGTAGATGTCACATCGATATATTAGGAAGTTGCCAATGTATTTAAACATTCACCGAGGGCATCTGCTGCCCTTCTTCGACTTGCTATTGAAACGATGATTCTACAGCTTGAAGCGTATGAAATCAAGCAAGCGAAAATCAATACAATGATAAGCGAGCTGGTAAAAAAAGATATTCCAGAACATATTCAACAGGAGCTTGATACCAACTTTACAGAGTTGAGATGATCATAATTATTATTATCGATCGAACTTTGTTAAGGTTTTATAGGGATTAAATTAATTTTTGTAATAAAATATAAATATGAAATCAAGAATAGAAAAGATTGATAAAATGAGCGATAGAATTAATTTAATTGTGCCATTTTCTCAAAAAGATGAAGCAAAAAGTAAAGGAGCGAAGTGGGATGCCAAAAATAAAACCTGGCATGTATTAGAAGGTGTTGATTTAAATGATTTCTATAAATGGCTACCTGATAATATACCTAACTTAAGAGCAAAAAATTATTCTTTGGCTGAAACAGAAATGACTTGCTGGAAATGTAAAAAACAAACATTGTATACTCTATATATCTAGAAGAATAAGAATGCTTAAATACAGAAGATTTCTGGTACGGGGATAAAGTAAATATTCCAACTTTTGTTTCTTATGCTGACCAACTTAATGAAATAGCCGCTGAGCACCTTAAAAGAATTTCTAATAATTATTACCGACTAAATTATTCAAAACATATGAACAGTAGTTATTATTTAAATCACTGTTCAAACCGCAATATGAAGCAGGGAGATTTTTCTGTACATGAGGATAACCCTGGGGAAGGTTTATTATCGTGACTGAAGAAAATTGATTCCTTTCTAATGGATTTAGGCCAATAAAATAAATATGATATGGAGTTAACAACATATGTATATAAAAGCAGTTAGAGAAGATCTTTATAATACAAAAGGCACCCAAAAATACGAAGTAGGGAAAGAATATAAAGCTGATGGTATATATTTTTCAGATGAAAAGAATATAGCGATAATTGCTGATACTCCAGGGCTTGGTAGAGAAAATATATTGAAAACAAGATTTCTGCAAATTGACTCGATTGACCCGCCTTATGAATACGGAGTTGGTGAGTTTACAAGTAATCACATTAAAGTGATAAGAGAAATTCCCACTGCTGAAATTATAAACATATTCAAAGCACATGGAAAATTGGGCCATTTCGAATACTTTGAGCAAATAAAAAAATAATAAAATACAAATAATTCTTCTAAATGTAGCTTCGGAATACAGTTTGATTAAAACATATCATAAATCTTTATTTTTCGATAAAAAAGAAGAATCCATTTTGAAAAAGAATTAAGCAAAACAAATTCTTCTCTATCAGTTTTAAGTTATGGTTTTATAAAAAAGTTTAATCACTTTCTAGCTTAGATCTTCCAGAATCTCACCCAATTGCGGAATAGTGGGAAATTCGGTAGAGCTGTAAAAATGCCCCTGAATTTTATACTAAAACCCCTTATTAGTTGAGGTAGGAACTATAGCCCTACCTCAGTAGTGCTTCAAAGTATTCCGATAACAGTTGTTCCATATTCGGATTTTTATCAAGAATTTCAATATCTTTAAAATAAACTGTTTTCCCAGTTGACTGATCTAAAACTTCCAAGTTTAATGACCCAGAATCCCAGATTGACACTCTTCCCATTTTCGTTTCAGTGATGTGATCTGCAAAGGTAGCTGGGTTATCAGTTAAAGTAGGTACTAATAATAAATCGGTTTCGATTCCCTTTTGCTTAAGCATTTGTTTGTTATTTTTAAACCAAAAATAAAATAATTCTACCAATTTTGTTCAAGTCCCTTTACCTATTTCTTTGAACCGGAATTTTATCTTGCACAAACGCCCCTATTAGTTGAAGAAAAAATTACCTTCTATAAGCTTTTTAGCTTCTTCTACAATTGAGTTATACAAATGCCATTAATTCAATTCACCTAGCTGTATTCTTCAACATACTTTTTTATTTTAGTATCTATGACACTTGATCTTCCTTTAATTACATTAGCAGCACGACCAATGCTGGTTTCACTTATTCTCTTCCCTGACTGTATTAAGCTTTTAAGAGCGTATTCAACTCTTCTTAACTGAAATTCCTCTACCGATTCAAGTATTTCATCTAAGTAATTGTATGTTTTAGGCATTTTATCCCGATACTCTGCTTTTCTTATTATATCTAATTTATTTGTAGATCTCCCCAATGAAGATCTTGTAATTCTAGTTGGTGTATCTTCGCTTAATAACTCTTTTCTTGCTTCTTCAACAGCAAGAAGCAATTCCTTATCTCTTTTTTCCCAGTCTATCTCTTGGTCTCTGCAATTGTTTGTAAAAGACATATTATTTGAAAGCCAATTCTTATCATGTTTATACAAGAAGACAAAAGTGGTGATATCCTTTTTCTTTAATTTTTCTGTTGAGGCATTAGGGTTTTCTCTCAATAAATTAATCCAATTATTACGATAATGATTTATTATTTTAGTGGTGGGTTTCTGTCTTCTCTGCTTGCCATTTAAATAGCTACTAAAAATGGACAAATAATTTTCAACTACATCTTTTTTAGTTTCAAAACCTATACTAATTATTTTTTCTTGTTCCAACAACTTAATGAATTCATCTTCCCATTGTTTGTTCATATTTTTTATTTGCTTTACCATTAACTTTTTTCTGTTATTGAATCTTGTAAATTCAAAACCGCAATTACATGAAAATAAGCCTATCCCTGAATTAGTTCTATTGCATTTTTCAAGTTTTACACTATTTATCACACATTCCTTATAATGATTAGAGAATGGATTCAGACATGGATATGGTCCTTTTCCAAATGGTTCGATATCCTTACCGAAGTTATGAAGAGTTTCAACACTATCATTTAAAAAAAGCGTTAACAAGACATGTTTTATAGGATGAAATGCCATTTGAGAACTTTTAGTTATTTTCTCCAACCATTGGTCCCTCTTGGAATAATTAAATTCTACTCTTAAAAAATTTAATAATTCATGTCCATAATAATTTATAAAATCATTTTTTAGCTTATTGAAATTATTTCTACTCCCCTTAATATAATCTTCTCGATAAAGTAAGTACCTATATATTTTCGGTATGTATTCAAAGGATAAAGAAAGATCATTTTCTGCTACTTTTTCACATTCTTTAGATATTTTCATTAACATATTCTCAAGATTGTTAGGAATCTTACTCATTGAAATTTCATCAATTGGACAATTATCTAGTGTTGCAGGTTCATAACCATAGAAACCTTTATGTCTTGATTGTGTCTTTACCGAACTCTCTAAAAGCTCTAGAGAATGTATCGAGCAATAAAAAACGCCTGGTATCTGGTGTTTCTTATGCCAATATATTTCACCATATTTTAAATTATCTTCCCTCACACATTCAGTACAGTACTTAAAATACTCTTCAGGTATAATACGAATAGGTAAATTCGTATCTCCGCCATCCACAATTATAGAAAGCAATTTTTCTTTATTTTGCTCTTTCGCAAAGTTTGAGTAATATAAAAATAATGTATGTTTCTTAATCCAGGTATCAAGATTTACTTTTTTAAAGCCAATTATTTTTCCTGTTAAAATGCCTAAATCTCTTGGAATGTGTGCATGCGGAATCAAGTTTCTTTTATTGAACAAGTCTAAAAAGGTGTCTTTAACACTAATATTGCCAGACCGTTTATGGTATCTTGCAAAAACGCTATATAGTAATTCGTCTGGATATGCATCTGGGAAAAACGGTAACACAAGTCTCCTCCTTTAAATCGAAAAAGCAAATTTCCAAATCATGTAATTTTATTTCTAAAATTTTCAATTAGAATGAGCATTGTCCAAGAACCCTAATTCTTCATGTAATACTTTATTTACCTTTCTTGAGATATTTTTACCTAAACCAGCTGCTCTTCCTAATGTAGACTTCGAATAATAAAAATTTTCTTTTCGTAACCCTTCAGCTCTTAACCTAATTCTTCTTATTTGAAAATCCTCAATATCTTCTGTTACATCGTCAAGTATACTTTTACATATTGGTAATTTATCAATATTCTTTTCAAATCTTGATTGTAGGTCGAGCCTTTTTGCTATTCTTGTTTTAGTAAGCCTAATCAATGGTTCTTCTGTTAAGATGTTGATAGCTTCTTTTATAAGCAAAAATGAATATTCTTCATCCCTTTGATCCCAATTAATTTTCGCTGTCGTTTTATGAGATATCTTAGGATTTGGAAGGTTCTTCAACAACCATTCCCTATGATTTCTATATAACCAAATGTAACCCGATGGATTGACTTTTCTTAATTCTGTTCGACTAAAGCCAGGATTATCGTTAATTAAAATCAACAAATCTTTTTTATGTTTTTCAGCGGTCTCTTCCTTAATGATTCTTTCATTTTTTATTTTTTTTAATTTATCTTTTGTGATACCTTTATCATTCTCTAAATATTTTTTTACTGTTTTTGAATCAACACCTAGAATTAATGATATTTTTCGTGTTGAATATTTACCATTAGAGCCTAGCTCATTGAGTTTATTAATCCATACTATTCCAAAGTTTTTTACTCTTCCTATTTTATATATATCCTTATCATCATAGTCTGGGCCTCTTCTCGAATAAATAAAATGGCATTGACTACAAGCAAATGTACCAACCGGCTGTTTTGTCTTTGAATCAGTAGTCACTACACATTCAGTTATTAGTAACTCTTTGTAATGATTAGCCGCCTTATTTAAACATGGCCATGGACCTTTTCCAAATGGATAATTTTCTAGATTATCCTTTATTGAATTATTTGGAAAGGCTTCATTTAAAAAAAGTAGTAGTAATAAATGTCGTAAGGGATAGCAAGTCACTCGTGGTTTTCTTAGAACTTTATGAAACCATGTATTTTCATCACCTAGATTAAAACTACTATTAATCATTCTTAAAAATTCAGAGTCAAATGATTTTAAAAATACTGATTTTAATTCCTGCATTCTTATTCGCTTTGACTTAGTAATGTATCCTTTTTCTTGTAACTTTTTCAAATAAAATTCTTGAAGGTTATCCACTCCAGTTAACAATTCTTTCTCATTTAATAGTCGATATGAAGTATCAGCAATAAATAAAAATTTGTCGAAAAATCGTTCTGGTATTATTATTATTTTTCCAAGCTTTATTGAAGTTTCGTTAAGAGTAAAAAATTTATGTTTATTTTGTTTATTCCTGTATGGTATATGTGATTCAATTAGCGCTTTTTTATGCTTTGAACATATGAGCACTCCCGGGAGTTGATGAGTCCTATGCCAATAAGCCTCTCCAAAAATAGCTGTTTCTTCATTAAAGCAACTTTCACAGAAACGAAAGTAGTTTGTTTCCTTAATTTTGCTCGCAGCCAAACCTAATGCAACATATATCGCATTGGAATTTCCATTTACCATTTGGTGTTTAATTTTATTTCCATGCTCTTCTGATATAAAGGGCAAATAATATGGGAGGAGTGTGTGACTATAAATTAAATTAAACGGTTTAGAATGGTTCAAACCAATCTTTTCACATAGTACACCCATCTCACCTGGAAAATTTGAAATAGCACTGGTTGTTGATTTGCCAAAAAGTTCCTTCAAGGTTTCCTTACAACTTTCATTTCCACTTCTTTGGTGATAACGTGCTAAAACGCTATATAACAGCTCATCCTTATAGAATGGGGAAAAAAACTAGTCATAAACTCTCCTAACTTAAAAATTCATTAAATGGAGCAATTACATTGATCTTTTGCAACTCTTCCACTAAGGACTTCTTTTCTTCCAATGCTTTTAATCCAATTACATGAAGATAATTATCATCAATTACTTTTTTACGACCTTTCTTCTCTCTACTATTTTTCTTCGAATCATCAGAAGGTATAGTTAGTATTTTTTTAGCTATCTTTTTATTTACTATAGAGCTATCCGAACTTACTTCCTCTTGGTCCAGAATTTGGGAGACCAAATCTATAGCCTCTTTTTTTGTTAAGCCTAAACTTTGTGCAAACCCAACGTATTGTACAAATTCTTTAGCATCAATGATCGCTTTCTTATGCTCCTTAGATATAGCACCTTCAATGTGTACTTCTGTGGGTAAAGCTTTTAAAAAAGCATTAATATCAATCCATTCGGGCTTTAAATCGTCAATTCTCTTTAATTTCTCCTTATCACCTGTTTTAAGGGCTGTAAGCATCGGTTGTAACAACTTTAAATTTTTCTTGGCAGCCTTTTTAACCAAATTTAAAGTTAGTTTCTCTTTCCCTAATGAAATTGTTAAATACTGTGCTTGTATAAATAGATTAACAACTAAATCTGTAATTCCTAGAGTTTCTTTGTAAAACAATTCATTCATTTCTTCAGTTAAAGGAACTGGTTCTCTTAACCATTGGTATTTCCATAGCTGTTCTAAAAAGTAATCCCACTTTTTATCCTTATCCATCCTGTCAAAAAATTCTGCCCCCATCGCACTAGCCCTTCTTGCATTAGCCAACAAAGGTGTAAACAGATCAATTGCCTTATATGTCCCTACAAAAATCAATGGCACCCCCAATTTGTTATGTATTTCAACAAAGAAGTTCATTGTTTGCTGCCCTTCCTGTCCCTTCTGCATTCTCTGAACTTCATCAAATACCAGCACTCCAATACAATGAAGAGCTGCAACATGGGCCATCTTGTCAATTAAGTCTGACTCATTCACCCTTTGTTTCACATACTTCTGATAATAGCTCGTCCCTAAAATGCTATCTACAGCTTCGAAGAAGTTCTTACACAGAGTACCTCTTGAACCATTAAAAGGACATTCAATTACTAGCCAAACAATTTGGTTTAAATATCCAATTGATAAACCATTATGTTCATATTCTGAGTGAATTATCACCTGAGGATACAGTAAAAGGATTTTCTCAATTGCAGTAGACTTACCAATTCCGCTTATACCTATTAAGGCAAAACTACTGGCTGTTGAACGATTTCCAATAATATTTCCTTTTTTTTCATCGTAATCTCCCTTAAATATATTATGGATTCCAACCACAAACTGCCTAGCATACAAAGGGCTAACTGGGTTTCTTCCTTGATATCCTGATCTAAGCATCAATGATACTTTAGATTGTAAATCTAAATGAATTGGTAATGGCTGTACAAAAGTATGTTTTATCTGTTGTATAAGGTGTAGCCTGATTTCTGGGGATTCATTAATATCCTCAGCATTGTAATTAGGCTTACTTGTTAAAAAGTTAATGACTTGTTTTTGAGTATATATATATGGTAGGGCTTCTATAAGAGGATTGTATTTATAAATATCCACTTTTTGCTCTTTGTATTTCGCCATTTCTTGTCTTCCCATGAGAACCGTTGTAGGTTTTTTCTGACTACCTTCATTCATATTCAAATTACAATTCACCTTCTTTATCTTGGTTAATGATTAAATTTAATAAATGATCAGATTCATCCTGAATTTCTTCGGTTTTACTTTTAAAATCCTCTAAATAAACTACGCTGGATTGATGATTTTCATTTTTATCTTCTAAAGTATCGGCCCATTTTTCTTGCTCTCTAATATGGATTTTTTCATCTTTCCTATTTTGTTTTATTTCTTTTAGCCTTTCTAATTTACTTTCAAAACCAGTTTGGCTTTCGTTACTGCTTGAAGTCTCTTCATTTATTATTTTCTTTATTCGAGCATCTGTATCAACCTTTAGTTGGCTCTGTGCAGTTCCCATGACTTGAATTTGAGTTTCTAAGACAAGTTGCTGTTCTAAAACTTCTTCCAATCTAAATCCACTATATGCTTTATCTCTGTCCATTAAATTAAATTTTTCTTTACCTATATAGATATGATTAACATCTCTGGGATCAAATTGAATAAATTCTGCCCATCTTCTTTTTCTAGCTTTTTCAAACCATCCTTCATTAATTGCTTTATCAGATGAATATCTCATTTGGTTAAAAATAATCCCTTCTCCAGTTACAGAAGCTTTTCCAGAAGGCATTAGATTTAAGCGAATTTCATCCCTAGTTACTTGTTTTAACACACCTGATCTATGTTTATAGCCCCAGTTCCAGATATTCAGGGGGGTGGGTATAATGTTTGCTGAGATCATTTCCTTTTCTAATGGGTAATTATTTATTATTGAGTGGTTATGCTCTAAAATGGTAAGAACTATAATCTTCTCAAATGCTTTTAAAGTCAATTTAGCATCTAAACGATAATCTTTTCCTCCTCTGACTTTAAAATCTTTGTGAACTATTCCTGGTACCCAATGAAGCTTTATTCTATCGTTAAGGATTCGAAAATGACGTTCAACAATTCCTTTTAGATCAGCTCTGTAAGGAGGAGTATTAATTATTTTAGTCCCAAATGAATCAGTAAGTTTGTCTGCATTTGTACTTTCAAACTCTCCCCTATCAGCTTTTATTTTTTTGGGTAAATGACTTGATGGCCAATCATCTTCCTCAATATCAATTTCTAATCGCTTACAATACATTTTTTTATTAACTGTAGTATTTTCTAATGCCATCATTGCAGCAAGCCACGATGGACCTTCTAAACCGACGTAAACTCCAACTATTAATCTGGAGAATGCATCTTTCACTATATAAACAACTGGTCTGCCAATAATTCTTGACCTATCTATTTCACTCACTAAATAAATATCTGCAATTGTGGCATCAATTTCAAATATGTCCCCAGGTCCAGCAGCCTTATTTTTTGAGCTACCAATTGTCGGGCGCCCAGTTAATTGATATTGACGTTCTCCAATACGATTAATTAATCGGTCTTTAAATGTGTATGTTGTTTTGTACCAATACAAAAATTGCCTATAGGTAGGAACTACTTCATCCGGTAATAAAGTTGGGACAAGCTCACCATCTATTTTTTTATATCCACTGATATAATAATGGGCTCTCGTTTCCTTATAAGCCTCTTTTAGAGTAGTCTTTTTCCCCTTATAAAATTGTTTAATTGCAATCTCAAAGATTTTTTTATCAGCTTTTAAAACATTTACCCCTATCCCCTCTTGCCCAAGTAAAATAGACTTTTTGGGAGGTCGTCCTACTTTATTTCCTTTTAATTTTTTGGATTTTCCTTTCCCTCCACTTTTTGAATAATTTGGTAGTAGGGAATTTTTTGTTTTCCCTCCTATCCAATATTCTCTTAAAACGGAGTATATTCTTTTACTTTTTTTACCTGTTTTATTTTTTATTTCTTTTACAATCTCTTCAAGTCTTGGTATGTCATAAATGTATGGCTCATAATCAACATAATCTTTTATAAGATTCCATTTTTCATCCCGTATATATTTATGCTTGTCCAAATACTCTTCGTTTGGAGAGTTTAAATCCGTATAAGGGTCTACTTCTAATTTAAAAGCAAAAGGGGTTGTTAATATTTCAATAATCTCATGGTATCTCTTAAATTGAGGTAGTGGTGATTTCTCCTTTCCATCTATTCTAATGACAACAGCGGTTTCTAAATCATCGGAAATCCATAGTACCCTTTCTATAGAAATCATCCTAAGATCTTTATCTCGATATTCAATTATTGAATTAACGAAAATATTCATATTATTCCTCCAGTAGTTCATGTGCTTCAGCTTTTAAGTCGTAAATTTCCAATGGCTTAGATGGATTAATAATTGCATTTATATTCGTTTCCCAGATTTTGTTTGCAAGTAGGTACTTAACAATAAAAAGACATGAGCCTTGATTGAGCCCAAATAAGTCATCATATTTTAAGGAAAGAGTTGATAATCCTAGGTTTTCAGTTTTGACTGCCTTATATAATACAGGTGCTACTGAATTAATTAGTTCCATGTTTATGTTCGGTCTATTATCAATAGTTTTACAATCATAGAACCAGTCCATATTCTTAATAAAGTTAGAAGGTATATTTTGATCTGTAACTAACTTCCAATCCTCTATACCCAGGTCCTTATAGAACCTTTTTTCTATATCAAATTTTTCAAGTTCTCTTACATCTAGATGATCAACAGGCTTAATTGTACGTATGCAAGTTTTTATTCCACTTTCTGTTCTTAGGACTATAAAGAAATCAGATGTTATAACTTTAAAAGGTCCGTTTGCTCCACTCTCTCTTGGATGTTCAACTCCCAATTCTTCTGCTATTGCAAGAGTCTTTTCCAATGGAAGCAACGGATATTGTTCTCTAATTTCTACTACATTTGATGACCACTCAAGAGTGTAAAAATAATTCAATTCTAAATCAGAAAGAAAATGATGAATACGTTTCGTCTTCCATCCTCTATCTCTCGTTGAATATCCTTTTGAGGGAACATCTTGAATTTTCAACCAGGGTTTGTAATCAATTCCTTCTCCCTGCCCCCTCCCTTCCTTGATCCATCTTTTAATTTTCTCCTCAGT
This sequence comes from Neobacillus sp. OS1-2, assembly GCF_030915505.1. Taxonomy (GTDB): domain Bacteria; phylum Bacillota; class Bacilli; order Bacillales; family Cytobacillaceae; genus Neobacillus. The sequence continues at coordinate 2,104,643 of NZ_CP133265.1, read as the reverse complement.
TGAATTATTTCTTTTTCTTTTAGCCATTACATATTCTCCTTGTTTCAGATTCGCACTGATTTACTTTTTCCACCCTAACTTCTTTGCTAAATGTTAGGGTTTTTCTGGTTTAATCTTTAAACGAAAGTCTTTCCAGATAGCTAGAAAGTGTTCATTATCCATAAATTGAAACCGATATATATTTTCTACTTTTCGCCAATTCTTCATTTTTTCCGTATAATCTACTTAATGGATTGATAAATTTTAAACCATTAAATAATTTGCTAATACAAATATCGGCATGCGGATATCCGTATACCGATATTCAGTATACTCTATTTTTAAATTTTTAACCATTTTTTTTAAGGAGGGATAAAAAAATGTCCATTGGAGAAAGGTTCCAAAGCTTAAGAAAATCTATTGGAATGAAACAAGTCGAATTTGCCAAATCTATTGGTATTTCACAGGGTACTTTGAGTGACATAGAGAAAGGAAAGTATAAGCCATCCATCGAAACAATTATTTCAACTAGTGAAGAATTTGGAGTTACTACTGATTGGTTATTAAAAGGCGATGTGGTGAAATTCGAAGCTAATGAAAAATTTCCAATAACGGCTAAAGAGTTGGTGGATAGGATTTTATATGCAATAAATAAAGAAAAGAACACAATTTTAGCAGAAAAAAAAATGCCTCCAAATGTTCTAAATAGAATGATATCCCTTATAATAATGGGGCTTTATAATTCTAAATCTACAAGAGATGAATTAATTTTAATAAACATATTTAGGAAACTAAAAAATGAGGAAAAAAATGAATTGTTATTGTTAGCAAACAACATTTTGGGGATTATGGAATTAAAAAATGATGAAATTCTTTAAGATAAAATCAGACCGTTTAGAATAAAGATAAATATGGTAACAGACTATAAAATCAGAAGAGCGTCGATAACGTATCAACTATAATCCTAAAAAAGAAAAGTAGGGAAAAAGGAATAATTATTTAAAATCAATCTGTAAAGATGACCTTTATAAAAAAGATGAAAAAGATTTACAAATCGATTCAATACTCATTTTTCTCAACTTTGTAATTCATATAGCCTATAGGATAACTTTTATGGCCAACAGCTATATAATAGCCTTGTATTAAATCAGTACAAGGTATATTTGATTGAGCTTTTTTGTCTCCAATCATGTTATATTATCATCATTTGACATTTTTCTGTCTTTAACTTTGGTTTGATTTTGCAACTGAGTGGTGATTTCATATTTCACCACTTAGTAAGATAACGAAAATAGATATATAACTTTTTGAAATTTTTTCATAATATGTAATTTATGTAATTTAATTGATACATCCAATACATGATTACCTTGATAAATGATTTGTCCATTTTTCTTGTTACTTTAACCGTAACAGGTGTCTCCCACTCGTAAATTTAAGGGTATATTTGGGGTATCCAGAGTTTTCCGCTATTGTATTGAGGATTGGGAATAAGCCTTTTGTTTTAAAAAAATTTTAATCATTTTCTACCTTTGATGCTCCACAATCGCGCCCGATTCTGAAATCTCTACTGCATATTATCATCGAGGTACACAATAATTAATAAACAAAATAACCATGCAGTTAGTGAAATCTTAAAATAAAAAGTAGAGCAAGGATAGATCTGGATATCACTAGTGAAATTAATATGTTTGTTCTTTTTTCTCCTTCTTTAGATACGCAAACAACAATAATAAAGTAATAGCAATCTGATGCAAAAGGTGTTTGTGGCGACCCCTTCCTATATTTTCCTCATATGCAGTGCATTCCGTCCATTCACGTATATATTCAATGCCATCCTTCCCCTCAATTTTATCATCTCCCCTCCAACATCAAGCTGCATATTGCATAGGCATTTTTAACAGGATCCCCAGTAGCAAACCCCTCTTGGACATTATTTAATTCATCCAAAAGACATTTGATACTATGCTTTATCTCCTCTGTGTCTGTGCTAATTTTATCCAAAGAAAATCTTAGTCGCATAATTTGTTTCAATTTTTCAAGGGAATCTTCATTGGAAAAAAGCAGCAGGAATTTATTCCTATCAATCATGGCATACCGTCCTTTCCCACTATCATAATTTATATATTCTACTTCCTTTTTACGGTCTAAACATTACCCAACGCAATTTTCCCTTTCAATTTACCATTAACTATCCTTAAGATCATAAGGAATAACGATTCTTGCCGAAAATTGTTTCTTTGAAGTAAAGTTTGATTAAAAACACCTCATAAAACTTTATTTTTCGATAAAAAAAGAAGAAGCCATAGAAAAAAGATTAATCAAAACGGATTCTTCTCTAGCATTTTTAAGTTATGGATTTATAAAAAAGTTTGATTATTTCTTCCCTTAGATTTTCCAGAATCGCGCCCTTTTCTGGAATAAGCAATGGAGCTATATTAGTTGGTTGTGAAATAAAAACTCAGTTAGTTCTAAAGAAGTCCAATGTTTCTTTAAATGTATTTTGTGCTGATTCTACATTGTATATAGGTGAGTATGGATCATTAAATCCGTGTTCACCCTTACATATATGTATATCTATATTCTGTTTATCTAAAGCTGAAATTAGTTCATCAACATTCGATTTTTCTCCTTCTGGAAAAAAAAGTAACGTTAATTTCTGATAATATATTTTTCACTTTATGTAATTCATTAATGAAACCAACGTTATCAATAAAATTACGGTAAGCTTTTTCTTCTTGAGAATAGCTAAATGGGATTTCTTGTTCTAATTAATTCGGACAAATGAAATCAAAATATTGTTTTGATAATACTTCACATAAATTTGTTATATGTTGGTTAATTTCATATATTTCATGTAATACATTATTTGATTAACATAATTCCAGCAAACGTTTTTAAAACAACAGGGGCGTAAGCACCCCTAAATTTTCTTGGGTGAGGGTTAGCATAATAGTCGGTCGACAAAAATTCTTGCTGGTTTATTCGCTCTTTCACTATTAGGTAAGTCATACTACTTTTTGGTATTTTTGTTTCCAGATATGCTAAAATTTCTTCTTTTTCTGCAATAGAGATAGTTGTATCTTCTTCAAATCCTTTTCGGAATTTAAAAGCATCAAAGCCACCTTTGAAATTCACAATACCGATTGCGGAATTAAAAGCATTATCTAATTGTATAATAGTAAACATATTATCTTTCCTCCTCTTTTAAAGGTTCTTCTCCATTTTCTTCTAACAATACTGCAAATAAAATTAGTTTGATTACAAATGGTTTGAAAATCCTTTTTGTTCCGAAAATCTCAATAAAGTCTCTTTGAAGTTGTTCAATGTCCTGTAGAACACTTGCTTCAAGGTTAAAGGCTGTTTGCAATCCTTCAAGAGATTTATCATTATTATCTGTTACATTTGGAATTGATATAGAATTCACCTTGTGCCAATCAATTTGTGATAATTTGGGCTTGATAGATTTCCATGCCATACCAACTAAATAACCGCTTGTCACCTTGGCATTTGGGTCACCAAATTTAATAATTTTGTACTCTTGCATTGCAACTACGGCAGGTCGACTTAACCTCATTTGAATTCTCATAAACTTTATACCTTCTTTCTGTAAATTGTTAATAAGAATTGTCTACCGCATGCAATAGTATACGGTAGACTTATGTCTTACTATTTATGAATATATCAAAAAAGTAAGACACTTGTCGACCTTTTTATTTGTAAGCAAAAAAAGAAAAAGAGCAACTGTTGCTTTGAAATAAGGTTTGATCAAAAATATCTCACAAAGCAGCATTTTACGATAAATTAAAAGAATCCATTTTGAAAAAAAGATTGATCAAAATGGATTCTTTATCAGTAGCTCTAAGCTTCGATTTTATAAAAAAGTTTGATCATTTCCTGATGGTGTTACTCAAAAATCTGGCCCGATTGTTGAATAGAATGACTCACATTTTTATAAACAACTTTATGTAAATTAAACGACTTTATTGTAAGTTATTTGTCACTTAACATCCTATTTTAATATTCAGATTTACATTGTGTTCCTTTATGGTACACAATAAAAAAGACTATCCCTAAAGGACAGTCTTGAAATTAAATATTGAATTTGGGGTTTGAAAAAACACAAATAATCACCCACTGTAGAAATATTTCCTCTTTTTCCAATTTATAATCTTGAAACTAATAATAATTTACTGTTTCCAGCTTTTTTATTACGTTTCTAACTTTTTTCTTCTATTTCCATCTTTTTTTTAATGTTTCCATCTTTTTTTTACTTTTACACTTTTGTTATCTTTTATATATTGACTACTCAACCGTCACCGATTTAGCAAGGTTACGTGGTTTGTCAACGTCACAATCACGGTGTAATGCTGCGTAATAGGCAATTAATTGCATTGGTATGACAGAGATAAGCGGTGTTAATAATTCGTGTACTTCTGGGATGACAAAGCTATCTTCATCCATTTCAAGACCCTTCATCGAAATGATGCATGGGTTTGCTCCACGGGCAACGACTTCTTTTACGTTTCCGCGAATACTTAGGTTGACACTTTCTTGAGTAGCAAGAGCAATGATCGGTGTACCTTCTTCAATTAAAGCGATGGTACCATGCTTTAATTCGCCACCAGCAAAGCCCTCTGCTTGAATATAGGAAATTTCCTTCAGCTTCAAGGCACCTTCTAAGCATACATAGTAGTCAACACCACGGCCAATGAAGAAGGCATTACGAGTGACTGATAAAAATTCTCTAGAAATGTGCTCGAACAACTCTTTAGAATCACAAAGAACTTCCATTGCGTTGGCAATGATTCCTAGTTCATGAATCAGGTCAAAGTCAACGGTGATTCCTTGGCTTTTCGCTGTCACTTCCGCTAAAATAGCTAACACGGCTAACTGTGCAGTATAGGCTTTTGAAGAGGCAACCGCTATTTCAGGACCTGCATGAAGCAATAGTGTATAATCCGCTTCACGTGATAAAGTTGATCCTGGAACATTGGTAATCGTTAACGTACGATACCCCATTTCCTTCACTTTCACAAGTACCGCACGGCTGTCAGCTGTTTCCCCACTTTGTGTAATGAAGATAAACAACGGCTTCTTTGTTAGAAGCGGCATATTATAAACAAATTCACTGGAAATATGAACTTCTACTGGAAGTTTTGCCATACTTTCAATAAATTGCTTTCCAACAAGCCCTGCGTGATAAGAGGTCCCCGCTGCGATGATGTAGACACGGTCAGATTCATTCATAGCAGTGATAATTTCAGGGTCAATGACTAACTGTCCTTGCTCATTTTGATACGTTTGAATGATCTTACGCATCACTAGCGGCTGTTCATCAATCTCTTTTAACATGTAGTGTGGATATGTGCCTTTTTCAATATCACTTGCATCAAGTTCTGCTGTATAGGGCTCACGGCTAATAATGTCGCCATTTAAATTTTGAATCGTCACGGCATCCTTTGTCACAAGAACGATTTCTTTGTCCATTAGTTCTACGTATTGGTTTGTTACTTGTAGCATCGCCATCGCGTCACTTGCAACAACGTTAAAATCAGTACCTAAACCAACAAGCAGCGGACTTTTATTTTTTGCCACATAAATGGTTTCACCGTTTTGTTCATCTAATAGCGCAATCGCGTATGAACCGTGTAAAAGTGTCAATGTTTTGCGGAAAGCTTCGATCACTTCTAAACCTTCGTTTACAAACAACTCAATCAATTGAACAATGACTTCTGTATCTGTTTCACTTATAAAATGAACATTTGTTAAATATTCACGCTTTAAAAGATCATAATTCTCAATTACACCATTATGAACAAGGGTAAAGCGTCCGGTTGCACTTTGATGTGGATGAGAATTCACCTGGCTTGGCACCCCGTGTGTTGCCCAACGTGTATGACCAATTCCGATATTCGCCATTACATCCTTATCAACGATCATGCGCAAATCAGCAATTCGACCTTTTTCTTTAAAAACGTGAATGCCCTTTTCATTTTTTACAGCAATCCCAGCGGAGTCATATCCTCTATATTCTAGCTTCTCTAAGCCTTTTAATAAAATTTCTTTAGAGTCATTATTTCCTATATAACCAACAATTCCACACATTTTCTTGTTCCTCCCTAATTCAGGGGGCAAGTTGCTTTCTGAGGGCGGTCTTGCCCCCTTATCTCTGTTTTTTTGTTAGGTATCTGTCTATACCTTTTTAAACATTATTGGTAGTATGCGCATTTTCCCCTCTTTGTGCACAGAGTTGCCTCCATGTTTTAAAGAGGAAATTTTCGGTTGTGCGTCTCCAACCGGGAGGTATCCGCCGAATTTTCGATAAACCTCCACCTCGTCAACTAATCTAACCACTGAAGATTAGTTCAGGCGCTTTTAAATGACTATTTCTTCTCCTGCCCTCCTTTCAACGTTAAAATGGTTTCCCTTTGCTTTATTCATAACAAAGCAGATTAATCTTACATGATTTGTCAGTCGTCCGTCAACTAAAAATTCCATTATTAACATTTTGTTCAAAGGCCATTCAAAAATAAAATATGCAAAAGGGAACAGTTTTGTACCGTTTCCTTTTGCATATTTTGTAAGTTATTCTTTTAATTCCATCTCTTCTTTTACAACTGTGACAATGCGATCCACATAGGTTGCACATAATTCTTCTGTAGCTGCTTCTGCCATGACCCGGACAAGCGGTTCTGTTCCGGATGGACGGACAAGGATTCTTCCGTTCCCGGCCATTTCCGCTTCCACTTGCTCAATAATCTCTTTTACTCTGGCATTATCTGTCACATGATGTTTATCTGTTACCCTTACATTTACAAGCTTTTGCGGGTACTTTTTCATTTCACTGGCAAGCTCTGATAAAGGTTTACCAGTTGACTTCATAATATTGACTAATTGCAGCCCTGATAGTAATCCGTCACCAGTGGTATTATAGTCTAAAAATATGATATGACCTGATTGTTCCCCGCCAAGATTAAAGCCATTCTTCTTCATTTCCTCTACCACATAGCGATCACCCACTGCAGTTGGTACACTATGAATGCCATGGGTTTCAAGGGCTTTATAAAAACCAAGATTACTCATGACGGTTGAAACAATCGTTCCATGCTTTAAGCGCCCTTGTTCTTTCATATGCTTACCACAAATGTACATGATTTGGTCGCCATCAACGATCGTTCCGTTTTCATCGATGGCAATTAAACGGTCGCCATCGCCATCAAAGGAAAGCCCGACATCTGCACCCTTTTCTTTCACCAAAGCGGCAAGTGCCTCCGGATGTGTAGAGCCAACACCTGCGTTGATATTTAACCCATTAGGTGATGCACCCATCGTGGACAAATCAGCATCTAAATCAGCAAACAAATGACTGGCTAACGACGATGTTGCTCCGTGAGCACAATCTAAGGCCACATGGATGCCGGAAAAGTCTTCCTCCACCGTATTCTTTAAGTATTGCAGATACTTTTGTCCACCTTCAAAATAATCCATAACTTGACCAAGGTCTGCTCCAGTTGGCCTTGGCAATTGATCTTCGGCTACATCAATTAAGGCTTCAATTTCTTCCTCTTGTTCGTCCGATAGCTTAAAACCATCCGGTCCGAAAAATTTAATTCCGTTATCCGCCACTGGATTATGGGAAGCGGAAATCATGACACCGGCTTGTGCCCCTAATGCTTTTGTCAAATACGCAACGCCTGGAGTTGAGATGACTCCTACACGCATGACTTCTGCACCAATTGAAAGTAAACCGGCAACAAGGGCCCCCTCGAGCATATGGCCTGAAATACGTGTATCACGGCCAATCAAAACCTTCGGACGATCCTTGTCCTTTGTCAATACATAACCGCCAAAGCGGCCTAATTTAAAGGCCATCTCAGGTGTTAATTCGCTATTTGCAACACCGCGTACCCCATCGGTACCGAAATATTTTCCCATTTTAAAAATCTCTCCTTCAACATATGAATTGCTGAATATTATGCATTATTCGTTATCGTGATTTTTGCTGATGATTTATCAGGTTTCCAATTAATATTAGATGGGCCTTCCACCTGGATTTTCACATCATGGATTCCTTCTACTAATCCCGTCAAGTCAATAAACACAGTAAAGTCTTCCTGTCTTAATCCCGTTACTGAGCTGCTTGGACCATTTACGACTAAATTAATGGTTTGACTTGCCGGGTCAGTAATCTCCGCTTTATATTTATCTGGTAACCCCCGGACTTTCAAAGGGACACCTGAAACAGTTTTCTCTTCTTGCTTTTTGACAACTACCGTTGCCTTTACCGTTTGCGGGGTTACCTTTGTAATCCCGTTTGAGATGATGACAGGTAAGGTCAGCGTGGTGTTCTCGGAAATTTTACTAAGATCCACTTCCACTCGGACACTTTCTGTATTTTTCAAAACCTCTTCATTTCCCATAATGGTCGCTTCTTTTTCATCCAGTTCAATCGACTCAATCGTGACGCCTGCAGGAGATGTTCCTTTATTCACCACATTAATGGGAACCGTTTTGCTGTTACTTTTAATAGGAATGGTCACCTTGACGGTCTCTGGCTCGACGATCACATTCAACTTATTCAGTACTTTGTCCAATACTTGAATACGGGCTTCTTTCGTTGTCGTTTCTGACAATTTACTTTTTTCATCAATGGTTGCCTTCACATAGGTAATCTGGTCGATCACATCTTTGGCACCTGTTACCTTCACTTTTTTGGGTTCAATAATGGGTGATCCAGCCGAATACCCATCTTCAATTTGACCCGAGTTCATTTCGGCTTCTACTTTAAATTCCTTTGTAATCTTTTCTTGAACCGTTACGTTGACACTTGCTGGTTTCAATGTTGCCTTTAACTTATCAGATAAATCCTTTACTTTAAGCTTTACCTTTTGCTTTCCAATCTTGGCATTCGTTAAATCCACATAGACCTCAAAGTTTTTTAATGTCTTCGCAGATTGGACATGTGAAACGGGACCTTTGATCGTGATATCCGCTGTCCTGGGAATGCCGGTTACAACTAAATTATTGACATCGTAGTAAACCTTTACGGGCATCGCCTTGATTGTCTCTGTGGTTTGCTTCCCTGGAACATTGACATCAGAGAACTTTTTATCGGTAGGAGCCACAGAAAAGTAAAACAAGACAGCTAACAACAAGGCAAGGATTTTTATAAACCACGGGTTATCCATCAGTTTATCCATTATTTTTCCCCCTCCAGTTCCAACGAGCTGAAGTAGCCTGTTTTGTTTTGTTTTGTATAACCATTTCACTGGCGAGCATTTCTTTTAATTCCTCTAATTTAATATCGCGATGCAGTTCGCCATTCTTTGTTAAAGAGATATTACCAGTTTCCTCCGATACGACGACTGTCACGCTGTCAGTCACTTCACTGATTCCTAATGCAGCGCGATGCCTCGTTCCCAGTTCCTTTGAAATAAATGGACTCTCGGATAAGGGAAGATAACATGCTGCAGCTGAAACATTACTTTTTTGAATAATGACCGCACCATCATGGAGCGGTGTATTTGGAATAAAGATATTAATGAGCAATTCTGAAGAAATATTAGAATTTAACTGAATTCCCGTTTCTATGTAATCACTCATACCAGTCTCACGCTCAATTGAAATTAATGCCCCGATTCGGCGCTTTGCCATATAATCCGTTGCCTTCACAATCGCTTCGACTGTTTTTTCCTGGTTATCATCATCCTGTGTTCTGCTGCTGGAGAAGAAACGCCCTCTTCCTAATTGCTCAAGTGCCCTTCTCAGCTCAGGTTGAAAGATAATGATAACGGCAAGAAATCCCCAATTTATGGCCTGCTGCATCATAAAGCTTAATGTCGTTAAGCCAAGCCACTCACCGACTACTCTGACAAGAAGAATAACGAGAATCCCTTTTAATAACTGAACAGCCTTCGTTCCTCTTATCACATTAATCAGTTTGTAAATGACATACCATACGAGGACAATATCAACAATACTAGCTAGATACTTCCATACAGTGAAATCAGCAAACTGCATTGTTCTTCCTCCGTAACTTTTTAAAAACTAATATGGCGTTACACGCCACCATCTACCATACCTTTTCCATAGAAACGTCATAGTGAATACAACCAATTTATTATAACACGAGTATTCCCATATCTAAAGCTATCGGTTTCACGGAGCTTTTCGAAGCAATACACGATATACCTATTATATGTAACAGCTTAAAAAAACAAATCACTCAGAATAGAGTGATTTGTTCATTTATTGGGTTTCCGGCTGGTTAAAGACATCAATCACTTCTTGTGCTGTCCGTTTCATGTGATACCATATCCAGTCAAAAACTTCATTTACTTCTTCAATTTGGCCTGTTACGTGGCCAGCGGAAGCAAGATATTTTTCACCATTGATTACTGTCACATTCCCTTGGATTTCACCTTCGATTTTCAATTTCCCATTACGAACGACGACATCACCCTTGACCGTCTCACCTTTTGGGACGATAACCGTATTATTCTTCACGACTAAGTTTTTTTGCTTTGACACCGAAAACTCACGGTCTTGATTCCAGGTGGAAAATATACTTCCCATCATTAATAGGATGAACACCGAGGCAGCCGCAAGCATCGGATGATTTCGGAACCAACGCTGCATCCATACCTTTTTCTTTTCTTTCGGCAAACGCGCCAAAACATTGGCTGTGAAATCTGCGGGAGCCTGCATGTGGGAAAGGCTTTTGACAAAAGCAACTGTCTTTTTTAATTCATTAAAGATCGTTTCACATTCTTTACAGCTCTGGAGGTGTTCCCTCAGTATTTGTTCCTTTTCAGGTACAATTTCTTCATCTAAATATTCATGCATTAGTTCGATGATTTGTTCTGGACACATATTCGGTTTCACCTCTTATCACACATAACGTAATTGTTGTCTTAACGCTTCTCGGCCACGGTGTATTCTCGTTTTTACCGTTCCGAGTGGCAAATCGAGAATTTCACTTATTTCATTTAAGGATAACTCTTCTATATATTTTAAAACGATAGGGGATCGATATTTTTCCGGCAGCTTTAAGATTTCTTTCTGTACGTTCTCATGAAGCTCTAAACTTTCTACCTCCGACTCCGGTAGTGGTGTATTGGACGGAATCTGTGAATACATCGTTAAGCCTTCTGTTCCTGCCACTTCTGCATCTAAATAATAGTCCGGCTTCTTTTTTCGTATCCTATCAATACAAAGATTGGTGGCAATCCGAAAAAGCCAGGTGGAGAATTTTAAATCCTGATTAAACGACCGGATATTCACAAAGGCTCGAATAAACGCCTCCTGTGCCATGTCCTCTGCTTCATGTCGATTTCCAAGCATTCTAAAACAAAGCTGATAGACACTGTTTTTATATATTTCAACGATTTCACCATAGGCATCCTGATCTCCTTTGATGACTTGTTTTATTCTTTTTTTCACAATAGCTTCCATTAAGTTTCCTCAGCTCCAATGCTGCTATACGATACTACGAATCGCTAGCGAAAAAGTTTCGTTTTGAGCGAAAATCTTTCAATACCTATAATATTAACAAAAATTTACTATAGTTGGGTAATTTAAGTTTAAAGTTTTTCCAAAGGGAGATAAAGATACTAAGGCGGTGTGCATCCTCCTTTGGCAGGAGTCGGCCCGTTTGTGCAAAATAACTAGGAATGAGGTGATCAAGCTGGGTGCTCATTTTCGCGGGTTAATGGAAGAGATAGAAATTTGCCGAGACAAAATGATTCGATTGGCATCAGAAACCTCTATAAACAATCAACAGGTAATTGAAACGAGTAAACGGTTAGATCATTTATTAAATCAAATAGTAAGAAAGTAAAAGCAGCTGCCTTGTTTTAATGCAGCTGCTTTGTTTCTATAAAAGCTTCTCGCCAAATAATGAACCCATTAATCCAACTGCAACGGAGGCTGTTTTATTCTTTTCATCTAGGATTGGGTTTACTTCCACAAATTCTGCAGAGGTAATGATATTCGCCTCTTCTAGCATTTCCATTGCCAAATGGCTTTCACGGTAGCTAATCCCGCCCATAACAGGTGTTCCTACACCAGGGCATTCACTCGGATCTAAACCGTCCAAATCGAGTGACAGGTGCACGCCATCTGTTCTTTCCTTTAGGTAGGCAATCGTTTCTTCCATGATCTTCGCCATCCCCATTCGATCAATTTCGTGCATAGTATAGACTGTAATCCCTTTTTCTTTTATTAAAATTCGTTCACCTTCATCAAGTGATCTTGCACCAATAATCACCACATGCTCAGGTTTAACTTTTGGAAAATACCCACCGATTTCTACTAATTTTGAGTGACCTAACCCAATGCTCGCTGCCAGTGGCATCCCATGAATGTTTCCTGAAGGGCTTGTCTCAGCTGTATTTAAGTCACCATGGGCATCATACCAAATCACGCCAAGGTTCTTATAGTGTTTAGAGACACCCGCTAATGTACCAATCGCAATACTATGATCACCACCAAGAACTAATGGAAATGAACCTGATTGCACCGCTTCGTCAACCTTTTCGGCCAGCATGGCGGTCTTTTCAGCCACTAAATCTAAATTCCGCAGGTTAGATTCTTGGTCGACTACTACTTCCGGTCTCCCGATGGGAATATCACCTAAATCGTGGATTTCATCAAATAAGGGAGTTAATCGTTCATTAATCCCCGCATAGCGGATGGCGCTTGGCCCCATATCTACTCCTCTTCTCATTTGACCTAAATCCATCGGCATTCCAATAATTGATAGCTTTTTACTCATCGTGTTATTCCCCCTAGCGCATTATATGTTCTATTTTAACCGCTTTCATACAAATGACTCAACTCGACAAAATAATGCATATATATGCGCTGAGACATGACTCCGGCTTGTTTTTCCCTTAAAGTAAAATTGGCGGGTTGAGTGAGGGCTTCTTCGTGATCCTATTTAAATTGGCAGCAGCAAAGATGTACTCAGATGTTCGGACGAATTTTGGGCCATGCCATGGGCGCCTTTCACATGTGAAGGACTAATTGTAGGTATTTACTTTGAGATTTGTTCTTCGTAGTCTTGATGATGGACTAATTGCAGGTGTTTTATTAGCGATTAGTCCTGCATGGTCTTGATGATGGACTAATCGCAGGCGTCCTATTAAAGATTAGTCCTTCATCGCCTTGATGATGGACTAATCCCTGGCATCCTATTAGCGATTAGTCCTTCATAGCCTTGATGAAAGACTAATCTCAGGCATCCTATTAATGATTAGTCCTTCATAGCCTTGATGAAAGACTAATCTCAGGCATCCTATTATAGATTAGTCCTTCAAGTTTCTTCGATAAAGGACGGTACAACGCATTCCCCTCCACATACGGAGTAATTCCAGATATGCTTACGACATTTATCAGGAAACATATCTACCTATTTTTTGAAGTTGAGTTAAGCACTGGGGCTGGACGCCTCTCCAAACTGTAACTTGAAAATTTTTATAAAATAAAAAAAGTCTTAAATCAGCAACCTGATTTAAGACTATATATGTAGTGTGATGGTGGAGCCTAGCGGGATCGAACCGCTGACCTCCTGCGTGCAAAGCAGGCGCTCTCCCAGCTGAGCTAAGGCCCCATTTGAACTGGAGCGGAAGACGGGATTCGAACCCGCGACCCCCACCTTGGCAAGGTGATGTTCTACCACTGAACTACTTCCGCATATTCACAAGCAAAAACCCGAAGATTTAAATCATCTGGGTTTCTGTAGTGTACAATTATGAGCCATGAAGGACTCGAACCTTCGACCCTCTGATTAAAAGTCAGATGCTCTACCAACTGAGCTAATGGCTCAACTACTTGGCTGGGCTAGCTGGATTTGAACCAACGCATGTCGCAGTCAAAGTGCGATGCCTTACCGCTTGGCTATAGCCCAATATAGTAATTAGTATGTCCACTTTTTCAAAAAATATAAATGGTGGAGGGGGACGGATTCGAACCGCCGAACCCGGAGGGAGCGGATTTACAGTCCGCCGCGTTTAGCCACTTCGCTACCCCTCCATTTATAAATGAAAAAAGGTGCCGGCGAGAGGACTTGAACCCCCAACCTACTGATTACAAGTCAGTTGCTCTACCAATTGAGCTACCCCGGCATATGGATTAAAGAATTATTCAGTTAACATAATAAGATTATGGTGGAGGATGACGGGATCGAACCGCCGACCCTCTGCTTGTAAGGCAGATGCTCTCCCAGCTGAGCTAATCCTCCAAATATGGTGACCCCTACGGGACTCGAACCCGTGTTACCTCCGTGAAAGGGAGGTGTCTTAACCGCTTGACCAAGGGGCCGAATTTTATTATTATAGGTAAGCTTCCAAGCGGGCTCGAACCGCTGACCTCTTCCTTACCATGGAAGTGCTCTACCTACTGAGCTATGGAAGCATAGCTGATTTTCTTAGTTGTTTAAAAGTGGCTCCGCAGGTAGGACTCGAACCTACGACCGATCGGTTAACAGCCGATAGCTCTACCACTGAGCTACTGCGGAATAATAATATAACAGCCTGGCAACGTCCTACTCTCACAGGGGCGCATGCCCCAACTACCATCGGCGCTGAGAAGCTTAACTTCCGTGTTCGGTATGGGAACGGGTGTGACCTTCTCGCCATAATTACCAGACTATTTTTTGAC